>NZ_JBSGDB010000092.1:0-23071 GCF_053602155.1 Streptomyces sp. NPDC004561 | reverse complement strand
ACGCCCGGTTACATTCCGAACCCGGAAGCTAAGCCTCACAGCGCCGATGGTACTGCAGGGGGGACCCTGTGGGAGAGTAGGACACCGCCGAACAACTTTTGGGAAAACCCCGCACCATTCCGGTGCGGGGTTTTCTGCGTTTAGGGCTTGTTGCTTTCTGTGTGTTTCCCTGAAGTCCTTCCCCGAAGGGCGACGGATCGGCGCTTCTCAGAGCCGACCCGCCGCCTTCAGAGCCAGATAGGCGTCCGCCAGGGCGGGCGCCAGATCCTGTGGGGTGGAGTCCACGACCGTCACCCCATGCCGGCGCAACTGGTCCGCGGTGCGCTGACGCTCGCTCTGGGCCTGAGCCGCCGCCGCGGCCGCGTACACCGACTCCGCGTCGCCCCGGTCCTTCGCCATGCGGGCGATGTGCGGGTCCGCCACCGCCGCGACCAGGACCGTGTGGCGTCGGGTGAGCTGCGGCAGGACGGGCAGCAGGCCGTCCTCGACCGGTGCCGCGTCCAGTGTCGTGAGCAGGACGATCAGGGAACGCCGAGGCGCCGTACGGAGAGCCGTGGCGGTGAGGCCGCGGCTGTCGGTCTCCACGAGTTCCGGTTCGAGCGTGGCCATCGCGTTCACGAGGGACGGCAGTACGTCGCCTGCCGAGCGGCCCTGGACCAGGGCGCGTACCCGGCGGTCGTAGGCGAGCAGGTCCACGCGGTCGCCGGCGCGGGAGGCGAGGGCCCCGAGGAGCAGGGCCGCGTCCATGGAGGCGTCCAGGCGCGGTGCGTCGCCCACACGGCCGGCCGAGGTGCGACCGGTGTCCAGGACGAGAAGGATGTGACGGTCGCGTTCGGGGCGCCAGGTGCGGACGGCGACTGTGGACTGCCGGGCGGTGGCTCGCCAGTCGATCGAACGGGTGTCGTCTCCGGGGACGTACTCGCGCAGGCTGTCGAACTCCGTCCCCTCACCACGCGTCAGCACGCTGGTGCGGCCGTCGAGTTCACGCAATCGGGCGAGTTTCGACGGCAGGTGCTTGCGGCTCGTGAACGGGGGCAGAACCCGTACAGACCAGGGCACTTTGTGGGCGCCCTGGCGGGAGAACAGGCCGAGGGGGCCGTAGGAGCGGATCGTCACACGGTCGGCGTGGCGGTCACCGCGTCGGGTGGGGCGCAGCCGGGTCGTCACGCGTCTGCGTTCGCCCGGGGGGACGGTCAGACGGTGGCGGGAGGACTCGACCTCGGTGCCGGACTGCCAGGTGCTGGGCGGCCAGGCGTCCCGAAGCTGTGCGCGCAGGGGACGGCGTGACGGGTTGGTGATCGTGAGCGTGACGTCGGCGCTCTCGCCGAGACGTGTGGAGGTGTCGCCGGAGCGGCTCAGGGCGAGACGTCGTACGGGGGAGGCCAGCGCGAAGTCGCAGGCGCAGGCCAGGGCCAGCGGGCCGTTGACCGCGAGGATGCCCGTCCAGCCGGGTTCCAGGATGCCGACGGGGATCGAGCCGAGGGCCGCGAGGAGGGCGGCGCGTCCGGTGAGCGCCATCAGCGGGGGACCGGGACGTGGGCGAGGATGGCGTTGATGACGGAGTCGGCCGTCACGCCTTCCATCTCCGCCTCGGGCCGCAACTGGACGCGGTGGCGCAGGGTCGGCAGGGCGAGGGCCTTCACGTCGTCGGGGATGACGTAGTCGCGGCCCGTCAGCCAGGCCCAGGCGCGCGAGGTGGCGAGCAGGGCCGTGGCGCCGCGCGGGGACACGCCCAGGGTGAGGGAGGGCGACTCGCGGGTGGCGCGGCAGATGTCGACGACGTAGGCCGTGATCTCCGGGGAGACGGTCGTCTTGGCGACCGCGGCGCGGGCCGCGTCGAGGTCGGCCGGTCCTGCGACGGGGCGTACGCCGGCGGCGCGCAGGTCGCGCGGGTTGAAGCCCGAGGCGTGGCGGGTGAGGACGTCGATCTCGTCCTGCCGGGACGGCAGAGGGACCGTCAGTTTGACCAGGAAGCGGTCCAGTTGGGCCTCGGGGAGGGGATAGGTGCCCTCGTACTCGACCGGGTTCTGGGTCGCGGCGACCAGGAACGGCTCGGGGAGCGGGCGGGGGATGCCGTCGACCGTGACCTGTCGTTCCTCCATGGCCTCCAGGAGGGAGGACTGGGTCTTGGGCGGGGTGCGGTTGATCTCGTCGGCGAGGAGGAGGTTGGTGAAGACCGGGCCGGGCTGGAAGGAGAACTCGGCGGTGCGGGTGTCGTAGACGAGGGAGCCGGTGACGTCGCTCGGCATCAGGTCGGGGGTGAACTGGATGCGCTTGGTGTCGAGTTCGAGCGTGGCCGCGAGTGCGCGGACGAGCAGCGTCTTGGCGACTCCGGGGACGCCTTCGAGGAGGACGTGTCCGCGGCAGAGGAGGGCGACGACGAGGCCGGTCACGGCGGGGTCCTGGCCGACCACGGCTTTGGCGATCTCGGCGCGCAGGGCTTCGAGGGAGGCGCGGGCGGCGCCCGCGTCCCCGGTCCGCCCGGCGTTGTCAGTGGTCGGGTCCATCATGGACGGCGTACCTCTCTTTCGAGGGCGTCGAGTTGGTCGGTCAGTGCGATGAGGGCCGCGTCGTCGCCGGGTGGCGGCCCGAAGAGCAGGGATTGCAGGGCCTGTCCGTCGCCGGCGAGGTGGGCGGACAGGGCGGGGAGCAGGGCCTCGGGCGTGTGCGCCTGGGTGAGGGGGACGCCGACGAGGGGGGCGAGGCGGGTGCGGGTGGCGGAGCGCAGAGCGGCGGCCGCGCGGTCGCGGGCGTTGGCCTTGCGGTAGAGGCGTGCGCGGCCTTCGGCGGTCTCGGAGGCGCGGATCGCGACGGGGAGTCTCTCGGGCACGAGAGGGCCGAAGCGGCGGGCCCGCCAGAAGGCGGCGAGGACGGCTGCGACGAAGAGCTGAAGGGTGCCCCAGAACCATCCCGAGGGGAGCAGGTCCAGGAAGCCCTTGCTGCCGCCGTTGCCGGCGGCGGGGGTGTCGGAGAGCGAGGGGAGGTACCAGACCAGATGGGCGCGGGATCCGAGGAGTTGCAGGGCGAGCGAGGCGTTGCCCTGCTTGTCGAGGCGGTCGTTGAAGAGGATGTCGGGCGCGCCGAGCACGACGGTGTCGCCGCCCCTGGCCGCGGGGACGCGCAGCAGGGTGGCGAGTCGTTCGCTGGGGTAGCAGGAGTCGGCGTCCAGGCGGGTGGTGGTGTAGCGGACGCCGCCGGTGTCGGCGCTGCCCGCGCGCCGGGCCTCGGGGAGGGCGCAGTCGGGAGCGAGGGTGGTGCGGGGGCTGTCGGCGGGGTCCGCGCTGACCCCGGGGGCGAGCCGTTCGACGGACGAGCTGCCGGCCGCGACGAGGACGGTGCGTCCGCCGGAGGCGGCGGTCGCCCGGTACAGCAGGCTCTGCTGACGGCCGGTCAGCAGGTCGGGGACGGCGACCAGGAGGGTGGTGTCGGGGCCGGCGGCGGCGCGCGCCCCGTCGAGGGTGGTGACCACGCGCGTCGAGACGCCGTGATCGGCGAGGAGTTGGGCGACGGCGCGGCTGCCGTAGGGGTCCACGGAGCGCGGGTCCAGGTCGCCGTGCCGGACGGTGGAGCGTACTGCGGCGATGGCGACGGCCGCGGCCAGGAGCAGCACGGCGGCCAGGGCTATGCCTCGCGTGCGGGTCCACACCGTGCGGGCGGTCGGCGCTGTGGAGGTGATGGGGGGCGCGGCCTCGATGGTCACTCGGCGGCCCCCTGGCGGCTGCTGTGGTCCGTCCCGGCGGCGCTGTCGGCGAAGGCGGGCCTGGTGCGTTCCAGGTCGCGGTCGAGTTCGGCGATGCGGCGGTACGACTGCTCGCTCGCGCTGCGCCCGCCGTACGTCACGTCGTCGAACTCGCGGGCGGCGGCGCGCAGCCGGTCCGTGTGCCCGGGAAGGGCGCGGCCTGCCTCGGCGGCCGCTTCGTCGGCGGTCCGGCCCGGGCGGATGTCCAGCACGGTCCGCTCCTCCAGGGAGCGTACGACGGCCCGCATGCGCTCCTGGACGGCCTGGTTCCAGTGGCCCTGGGCCGCGTGTGCCTCGCTGGCCGCGCGGTGTTCGGCGGCGCTGCGGGGGCGGTCGTCGAACAGGACCGCGGCGGAGACCGGACGGCGGCGCGGGGTGCCCAGGCGCCACCACAGGGCGGCCAGGACGGCGACGACGAACAGGATCACGACGAGCAGGCCGACCGAGCCGCCGGGGGTTGCCGAGGCGGCCGAGCTGAACAGCCGGTCGAGCCAGTCCCAGAACGCGTTCAGGGCGCGCTGGAGCAGGCCGGGGTCGTTCTCGTGGTACATGCGCTTGGACAGCTCGCGGCGGGCCGCTTCGCCCGCGGGATCACGCGGGATGGTCACCGGCGGCCCGTCTCCCGAGCCGCCGGCTGCCAGGGCGGGCGTGCCCGCCGCGCGCAGCAGGCCGCGTACGAGCGCCGTGCCGGTGCCGGGCGCGACCGCCGCCGTGAGGACTCCCCCCGTCAGGCTCACCCCATCAGCTCCCCGGGACGGCGCTGGGAGCGCCGGTGCCGTGGCTCTGGACGCCGGCGGCGCGGGCCAGTTCGAGGTCGAGGGCCTCGCGGCGGATGCGCTGGTCGACGTAGAGGAGCACGGTGACGCCGGCGTTGATCGGGAGGGTGATCGTGGCGCCGATCACCGAGCCGATGCCGCTGACGATCAGGAAGCCCCAGCTGACGTGCGTGCCGGCGGTGCCGAAGAGGCCGCTCACGCCGTCACCGCTGACGGCCGCGCCGATCAGGGCGAAGGGGATCGCGACGAGTCCCGAGACGATGGAGGTGATGAGTCCGGCGAGCAGCTGGATGCCGAGGACCCGCCACCAGGAGCCGCGCACGAGCTTCGCGGAGCGGCCCATCGACTTCACGATGCTCTGCCGTTCCAGCATCAGCGCCGGGGAGGCGAGGGAGAAGCGGACCGTCAGCCAGATCATGACGATGAACGCCGCGAGGAATCCCAGGGCGATCAGCGCGACACCGCCGCCGGTGCTGCCCGCGGCGAGGACGAGGATGCCGGGCAGCGTGCCGGCGAGGAAGGTGCCGATGCCGATGAGACCGAGCAGGACGAGCAGGCCGAACAGCCTCGGGATCTGCGGGCGGGCGTCGCGCCAGGCCTCACCGGTGCTGACGGGCCTGCCGAGGACGGCGCGGCTGGTGACGGTCGTCAGCAGGGCGGTCGCGGTGATCGTGCCGACCACGGTGATCACCGCGATCACGCCGGAGCTTATGAACGCGTCCCGCATGGCGCGGAACACGTCGTCGGGGGTGGTGGCCGGGCCGTTGACGGACAGCCGGGTGACGGTGTTGTTCAGGAGGAGGCCCTGTACGAGGACCGAGCTGATCTGTACGACCAGCGCGACCGTCAGCGAGATGCCGAGGACCGTGCGCCAGTAGGTGCGCATGGTGGAGACGGCGCCGTCGAGGATCTCTCCGAGGCCGAGCGGGCGCAGCGGGATGACACCGGGCTTGTCCGCGGGCGGGGGACCGCCCCAGCCGCCGCCCCAGGCTCCGTAGCCGCCGGGGGCGCCGTAGCCGCCGTAGCCTCCGGGAGGGCCTCCGTAGCCGCCGCCGGGCATGCCGGGCTGCTGACCGCCCCAGCCCTGGCCGGGCGGCGGGGGCGGCGGGGCCTCGCCCGGGTTCGGGGCGCCGGTGGGCGCGGACCACTGGCCGGGTGGCGGCTGCTCCTGGGACCACTTCACGCCCGGGCCCTGCGGCGCGGGCTCGGTGGGACCGGGGCGGTCGGCCGGCTCGGCGGGGCCGGACGCACCGGGCTCCCGCCCCTCGGGCGACGGGGCGGATCCGGGCGAGGCCCAGCCCGGAGTGTCAGTCATCGAAGCTCCTTCTCGGCGCCCTTCCGCGGACGCGGCGGCAGGTTGGCAGCCATCGTGCCATGGGGTGGTCACCGGGGGACCGGCCGCGGTGGACGCTGGATGCCTTCAATTGTCCGCCGGATCCGGGGCAGACTGACCGCATGGCTGATCAGCAGGCGCGAACTGGTGGAGACAAGCGGCCGACCGAGATACCGGCGATCCGATGGGAGGAACCACCCGAAGGTCCCGTACTGGTCCTTCTCGATCAGACAAGGCTCCCGGCCGAAGAGGTCGAGCTGGTGTGCACGGACGCGCCGGCGCTGGTGGAGGCGATCCGTTCGCTCGCCGTGCGCGGGGCGCCGCTGCTCGGGATCGCGGGGGCGTACGGCGTCGCGCTCGCCGCCGCGCGCGGCTTCGACGTGACCGAGGCGGCGCGGGCGCTCGAGGACGCCCGGCCCACCGCGGTGAACCTGTCCGTCGGCGTGCGCCGGGCCCAGGCCGCGCACGAGGCCGCGCTGGCCAGGACCGGCGACCCCACGGCGGCGGCCGCGGAGGCACTGGCCGCGGCGCGGGTGCTGCACCGGCAGGACGCCGAGGCCAGCGCCCGGATGGCGGCTCACGGACTGACGCTGCTGGACGAGCTGCTGTCCGGCGGCGGGCACCGGATCCTCACCCACTGCAACTCCGGATCGCTGGTCTCGGGCGGGGAGGGCACGGCCTTCGCGGTGGCGCTCGCCGCGCACCGGGAGGGGCGGCTGCGGCGGCTGTGGGTGGACGAGACCCGTCCGCTGCTGCAGGGTGCCCGGCTGACGGCGTACGAGGCGGCCCGCAGCGGCATGGCGTACACGCTGCTCACCGACAACGCGGCGGGTTCCCTGTTCGCGGCGGGCGAGGTGGACGCGGTGCTGATCGGGGCGGACCGGATCGCGGCCGACGGTTCGGTGGCGAACAAGGTGGGGAGCTATCCGCTCGCCGTGCTCGCGCGCTACCACCACGTTCCGTTCATCGTGGTGGCGCCGGTGACGACGATCGATCCGGACACTCCCGACGGGGCGTCCATCGAGGTCGAGCAGCGTCCCGGTTTCGAGGTGACCGAGGTCGCGGTTCCCCAGGTGCCGGTGACGGGAGCGGGGGGCGGGATCTCGGTGGCGCCGCTGGGGACCCAGGCGTACAACCCGGCGTTCGACGTCACTCCGCCCGAGCTGGTGACGGCCATCGTCACGGAGGAGGGAGCCGTTTCCCCCGTGACCTCCGCGGCTCTCGGGGAGCTGGCCGCCAGGTCGCGCCGGGGCGCGACCGGCTGACCGGACGAGGCCCGGCCGTGTGGCGCCGGGGAGTGCCCGGCCGGCACGGCCCTGGGGACGTCAGGCGGATCGGCCGGCGTTCAGGGCTGAGACGTCGTCCGCCGTGCGGGCGAGGAGTTCCGCCGTCCGGCTCCCGCCCCGTACCGCGTGGTCGGCGTCGCTGGGCCGGCAGCGGCAGGACTCGGGGTCGTACTCGTTCATGATCACGCCGGCGTGGTCGGTGCCGGGTTGGTGAAGCAGCGTCGGCCGGCCCCGGTGCCGGAGAGCCTCGTGGAGCAGGCGGGACTGCCGGACGTCCACGATCGGGTCGTCGGTGCCGTGGATCAGCCGGACGGGGAGGGCGGGCGGCAGATCCACGGCGTCTGTCAGTTCGTCGAGCGGGGTCCGGCCGGTCAGCGGTTCCGGCCGGGTGTATCCGCCGGCGATGCCGACGACGGCCCTGGGCCTCCACCCGTCGAGCGCGCCGGGCGCCAGGGCGGCGGCCAGCGCGGCCTTGGCGCCCAGGGACCAGCCGGCGAGGGCCGTCCGTTCCGTGTCACCGCCGAAGTCGGCTCCGTACCGCTGGACGAACACGGCGGACTCACGCAGGTGGGTGCGCCCGCCGGCGTGGGCGTCCGGCCGCCAGTCCGGCACGAAGCACACGACGCCCAGCGAGGCGGCGGCACCGGCGAGCGGCGCGAGGACGTCGCGCTCGTCGGGACCCCTGCCGTGCCAGAGCAGCACGGCGGGCAGAGCCTGCGACGCGGCGGCGGGCCGGTACACGTCCAGACGCTGTCCACCGGCTCCGTGGCCGAGTCCTCGCACCACGGCGACACCCATGGCCACCCGCCCCGTTTCCGCCTGAAGACCTGGCACGTCGCGCGCCCGGCCGGGACCCTGTCGATCAACGGTGGTCGACAGGGGCAGACAGTGACGGCTCCATACGACTATCGTCACGCCCCAGTGACCTCCCTCACCTGCACCTCTGTCGTCGTTACGAGAATGGGATGATGTCGTTTATGAAGGGACGAGTCCTTGTCGTCGACGACGACACCGCACTGGCCGAGATGCTCGGCATCGTGTTGCGTGGTGAAGGTTTTGAGCCGTCTTTCGTAGCCGACGGCGACAAGGCGCTGGCTGCTTTCCGTGAGACCAAGCCGGACCTGGTGCTGCTCGACCTGATGCTGCCCGGGCGGGACGGCATCGAGGTCTGCCGGCTGATCCGCGCGGAGTCCGGCGTGCCGATCGTCATGCTCACGGCCAAGAGCGACACCGTCGACGTCGTCGTGGGCCTGGAGTCGGGCGCGGACGACTACATCGTGAAGCCGTTCAAGCCGAAGGAGCTGGTGGCGCGGATCCGGGCGCGGCTGCGGCGGTCGGAGGAGCCGGCGCCGGAGCAGCTGACCATCGGTGACCTCGTCATCGACGTGGCCGGGCACTCGGTGAAGCGGGACGGGCAGTCGATCGCGCTGACCCCGCTGGAGTTCGACCTGCTGGTCGCGCTCGCCCGCAAGCCGTGGCAGGTGTTCACCCGTGAGGTGCTGCTGGAGCAGGTGTGGGGCTACCGCCATGCCGCCGACACCCGCCTGGTCAACGTGCACGTCCAGCGGCTGCGTTCCAAGGTCGAGAAGGACCCCGAGCGGCCGGAGATCGTGGTGACCGTCCGTGGCGTCGGTTACAAGGCTGGACCGAGCTGACGTGTCGGGGGACAGCGCCGCTTCGGCTCCCGGCGGATCCGGGGCCCGTCCGGAGCGGCCTGTCGGCCGGACGGCGGGCAGGCGTTTCGGGCGCCTCTTCGAGGGCGGCCTGTTGCAGGGCGGGGTGCGGCGCAGCCCGGTCCTGCGGCTCTTCCTGCGCTGGGTGCGCCGTCCGCTGCTGCCGGTGATGCGGCTGTGGCGGCGCAACATCCAGCTCAGGGTCGTCGCCACCACCCTGCTGATGTCGCTGGGCGTCGTCCTGCTGCTCGGTTTCGTCGTGATCGGGCAGGTGCGCAACGGCCTGCTGGACGCGAAGGTGCGCGCCTCGCAGAGCCAGGCCACGGGCGGGTTCGCGGTGGCCAAGCAGAAGGCCGACGAGGCCGCCGGCGGGACCACCACGGACACGGGCGCCGCGCCCGGCGCCGGTGACGGCACCGCGGCGGACGGCCGGCAGTCGCAGAGCGTCATCCAGTGGATGAGCGACCTCGTGGAGTCGCTGTCCAGCGGCGGCGCGGGCGCCTTCGACGTGGTGACGCTGCCCGTGGGCGACGACAGCGGCGGCGGGCGCAGCCCGCGCGGCTCCGGGAACGTCAACCCGACGTCCAGCGTGCCCGCCGATCTGCGCGACCGGGTCAACAGCGGTACGACGGCCGCCCAGAGCTACACCCGGATCGTCTACTCCACCGGCAAGGAGTCCCAGCCGGCGCTGGTCATCGGCAAGCAGGTCAACGACCCCAACGGGCGTCCCTACGAGCTGTACTACCTCTTCCCGCTCACGCAGGAGGAGAAGTCCCTGAGCCTGGTCAAGGGCACCCTGGCGACCGCCGGGCTGTTCGTCGTCGTCCTGCTCGGCGCCATCGCCTGGCTGGTGGTGCGGCAGGTCGTCACCCCGGTGCGGATGGCGGCCGGGATCGCGGAGCGGCTGTCCGCGGGCCGGCTGCAGGAACGGATGAAGGTCACCGGCGAGGACGACATCGCGCGCCTGGGCGAGGCCTTCAACAAGATGGCGCAGAACCTCCAGGTGAAGATCCAGCAGCTGGAGGACCTGTCGCGGATGCAGCGCCGGTTCGTGTCGGACGTCTCGCACGAGCTGCGCACCCCGCTGACGACCGTCCGTATGGCCGCCGACGTCATCCATGAGGCCCGCGAGGACTTCGACCCGGTGACCGCGCGGTCCGCCGAGCTGCTCGCCGACCAGCTGGACCGGTTCGAGTCGCTGCTCGCGGACCTGCTGGAGATCAGCCGCTTCGACGCGGGTGCGGCGGCGCTGGAGGCCGAGCCGATCGACCTCAGGGAGGTCGTGCGGCGGGTGGTCAGCGGCGCGGAGCCGCTCGCCGAGCGCAAGGGCTCGCACATACGGGTGGTCGGCGACCTGCAGCCCATCGTCGCCGAGGCCGACGCCCGGCGCCTCGAGCGGGTCCTGCGCAACCTCGTCGTCAACGCCGTCGAGCACGGCGAGGGCAGGGACGTCATCGTCAAGCTGGCCTCGGCCGGTGGCGCCGTCGCCGTCGCGGTGCGCGACTACGGCGTCGGCCTCAAGCCGGGCGAGGCGACCCGGGTGTTCAGCCGCTTCTGGCGGGCGGACCCGGCACGCGCGCGTACCACCGGTGGTACGGGCCTCGGGTTGTCGATCGCCCTGGAGGACGCCCGGCTGCACGGCGGCTGGCTGCAGGCCTGGGGCGAGCCGGGCGGCGGCTCCCAGTTCCGGCTGACGCTGCCCAGGACGGCGGACGAGCCGCTGCGGGGCTCGCCGATACCGCTGGAGCCCAAGGACTCGCGCCGCAACCGCGGCCTCGACGACGCCGGGCTGCCCCGTGGGGGGCAGGAGAAGCGGGCGACCGTACCGGTGCAGCAGGGCGGCGCCCAGGCGTCCGCGCTGCCGCCGCGCGTGCCCGCGGTCAGGCCCGCCGCCGACCCGACCGCCCTGCCCGGCAACGGCAACGGGGCGCGCGTGGTGCCCCGCCCCGCCGGCGGCACGCGGCGGCCCGACGACAGGCCCGCCACGGGCGGGGCACCCGATGCGAACGCGGCCCGGCCGGAACCGGCGCGGCCGGAGGAATCGACCGAGCCAGGGGAGGCTTTTCGTGGGCGCTGACCGCAAGGGGGGCGCCCGGCCCGGGCGCGCGGCGGCCTACACCGCCTTGGGGGTCGTCCTGCTGGCCGGGTGCGCCTCGATGCCCGACAACGGCGATCTGCGGGACGTGGAGTCCACGCCGCGGCAGGACACCGGGGTACGTGTGTTCGCCATGCCGCCGGCCGAGGACGCCAGCCCGGGCGAGATCATGCAGGGCTTCCTGGAGGCGCTGACCAGCGACGATCCGGCGTACGACACCGCTCGCAAGTACCTGACGGGCGACGCCGCGCGCAGTTGGCGGCCGGAGCGGTCGACCACGGTCCTCGCGAACGGGCCGAGCATCGAGACCGACTGCCGCGCGGGCAACCGGGAGGTGACCAGCAGCGTCACCTGCGTCCTGGCCGGCAACCAGGTGGCCACGGTCGACGCGCAGCAGGCGTACCAGCCCGCCGACGGCTCCTATCGCAAGAAGGTGCACCTCACCAGGGACGCCAAGACCGGGCAGTGGCGCATCGACCAGCTGCCCGACGGTGTCGTCATGGGCAAGTCGGACTTCCAGCGCAACTACACGTCCGTCGACAAGTACTACTTCGCCTCCAACACCGCGGTCGGGGCGACCGGACAGCCGGTCGCGGTCGCCGACCCGGTCTTCGTGCGCAGCAAGGTCGACGCGATGACGCAGATGGTGCACTCGCTGCTGAGCGGGCCCACCAGCTGGCTCCGGCCGGTGGTCAGGTCCAGCTTCCCGACCGGTACGGCCCTGCAGAAGGACGTGTCGGGGCTGGCGCCGGACGACCAGAACAAGCTGACGGTGCCCCTGAACCTCAAGGAGTCCCAGGTCGCGGCCTCCAAGTGCACCGAGATGGCGACCCAGGTGCTGTTCACCCTGCGGAACCTCGCGCCGACGCTGGAGTCCGTCGAGCTCCAGGGCGTCGGCGGCCACCGGCTGTGCGACCTGGCCGAGAGCGCCGCCGAGTCCGACACCTGGCACGGCTCGACGAAGCGGCCCGAGTACCTGTACTTCGTCGACGGCAAGCACCGGCTGGTGCGGATGGCGGCCGGGAGCACCGGCACCGGCTCCCTTCCGGTGCCGGGCCCGCTGGGCCAGGGCGACAAGACGCTGCAGTCGGTCGCGGTGTCGCGGGACGAGCGCACGGTGGCCGCGGTCGACGAGGACGGAGCCTCGCTGCACGTCTCGTCGCTGACGTCGGACGGTTCGCTCGGGGCCGCGGTGGTCACCAGCAAGGGCGCGACCCCCGCCGACCGGCTGACCACACCGAGCTGGGACGCCCGCGGCGACCTGTGGGTGGCCGACCGCGACCAGCACAATCCGGCCCTGTACGTCCTGGAACACGGCGTCGCCAAGGCGGAGAAGGTCGCCGTTCCGGACCTGCCCGGCCGTATCAAGGACGTCCGGGTGGCCGCCGACGGCGTGCGTATCGCGCTGGTCGTGGAGGGCAAGGACGGCAAGCAGTCCCTGCTGATCGGCCGGATCGAGCGTGAGGACCGGATGGGGGAGGGACCCTCGGTGGTCGAACTCCGCTCGGCCGCGCCCGACCTGGAGCAGGTCAGCGCACTGTCGTGGGCCGGGGACAGCAGACTGCTGGTGGTCGGCCAGGAGCAGGGCGGGGTGCAGCAGATGCGGTACGCCCAGGTCGACGGTTCCACGCTGGACGGTCCGGCGCCCGGGGCACTGCCCGGGGTGAAGGCGATCGCCGCGTCCGAGGACGATCGGGTGCCGCTGGTGGCCTACTCGGAGGACGGGATCGTCCGCCTGCCGTCCGGGGCGCAGTGGCAGAAGGTCGACAAGGACGGGACGGCGCCGGTCTATCCGGGCTGAGGCCGGGGCTGAGCCCGGGACCTGTGCGCATCGGCGGCACGCCCGCTTGGGGGGCCGCCGGTGCGCCGGGCCGGGGCTGATTCTGGTGTTGCGCCGCGGCCCGAGCCCCGAGCCCCGAGGCTGATGCGTGCGCCGGAGCCGAAGCCCAAGGCGACGACGCCCCCCACGCAGACCCGTGCCCGCGGCACGCCCGCCCGTACGTCCGTCACCCACATGCATGACGGCCTGCCCCGCGTGCCTCGAGTTGTCCACAGGGCGTTTTCCACAGGGGTGGCCCGTCGGCTCCGGTCTTGGCACAGTGGTGGTCATGCGGGGGTGGTGGCAGGACCTCACCGACCTGGTGCTTCCGGCCGAGTGCGCCGGCTGTGGGGCACCTCGTACGGAGCTCTGCCCGCGGTGCCGGACCGCGCTGGCCGGGCGCGCGCCGCGGCGGGTGCGGCCCGTGCCGGAGCCGGCCGGGCTGCCGGTGGTGCACGCCTCGGCTCCCTACGCGGACGAGGTGCGGACGCTTCTTCTCGCCCACAAGGAGCGGGGCGCGCTGATGCTCGCGGGAGCGCTGGGCGGGGCTCTGGCGGGAGCCGTGCGGGCGGGGCTCGGCGCGAGCGGTGCCCGTGCCTCCGGTGGACCGGGCGGTGCGCGGTCGTCCGGGACCGTGCTGCTGGTGCCCGTGCCCTCCGCCCGCTGGGCCGTGCGGGCGCGCGGGCACGATCCGGTACGGCGGATGGCGCTCGCGGCGGCCGCGGAGCTGCGGCGCACAGGGACGCCGGCCCGGGTGGCGGCCGTGCTGCGCCAGCGCAGACCCGTCGCGGACCAGGCGGGACTGGACGCGCGGCGGCGCCTGGAGAACCTCGCGGGCGCGCTGGAGATGACGGCGGGCGGTGGCCTGCTGCTCGCCGGGGGCCGGGTCGTGCTGGTCGACGACCTGATCACGACCGGCGCCAGTCTCGCCGAGGCGGCGAGGGCCCTGCGTGAGCCGGCCGCGCCGCGTCGCGAGAGGCGGGGGAGAAGCGATGAGAGGGAAAGTGGCGTGAGAACAGTCGTGTACGGAGCCGTAACTCGGGAAGGAAGGACAGAACGACGGACCGGAGCGCGATCGGAGAGGGGGAAGTCGGTGCAGGGTGCACCGGAAAAGGCGGTAGTGAACGCCCTTGATCAGGCGCTCCACGCGGCTGTGATCGCCGCTCCTCGGGATTCTTTCGAAATAAACAGGAACTGACCGCTGACTTGCATCGTTGCAGGTAGAGAGAGGGTCAATTCACCTGAACGGAGGTACGCCGCGGTAGAGGGTGACGACATCCGTCCGGGCGAGATATGTTCGGTTGTGAGGAAAGGCGCAGGCCACACCTCTCATATCCGAATGCCGTGCTGCGGGTTTTCCGCAATCACCCGCGCCGGTGGGGTGGAGATCGCGCCTACGGGGGAGGAGGAGGTGGAAGTCACCGAGTCCGAGGTTCCGGTGCTCACCGGACCTGGTGCAAAAGGGAGATGCTCCGCCGAGGCAGCGGAGCGATCCGAGAACGGAGTTCTGCGTGGACATCGTCGTCAAAGGCCGCAAGACCGAGGTGCCCGAGCGGTTCCGCAAGCACGTGGCCGAGAAGCTGAAGCTGGAGAAGATCCAGAGGCTCGATGCCAAGGTGATCAGCCTCGACGTCGAGGTGTCCAAGGAGCCCAACCCCCGACAGGCCGACCGCTGCGACCGGGTGGAGATCACGCTCCGCTCCCGTGGCCCGGTGATCCGGGCGGAGGCGGCGGCCAGTGATCCGTACGCGGCCCTCGACCTGGCGGCGGAGAAGCTGGATGCGCGGTTGCGCAAGCAGCACGACAAGCGGTTCTCGCGCCGTGGCGCACGCCGGATCTCGGCGGCGGAGGTTCCCGACCACGTCCCGGGCGCGGCGACGCTGAACGGAAACGGCCTCCCCGTCCATGACGAGGAGACGGACGGCGTGCCGACGAAGAAGATCGGTTCGCTCGAGGTCAAGGGCGAAGGCCCCCTCGTCGTCCGCGAGAAGACCCACGTCGCCTCCCCGATGACCCTGGACCAGGCCCTCTACGAGATGGAACTGGTCGGCCACGACTTCTACCTGTTCGTCGACTCCGAGACGAAGGAGCCGAGCGTCGTCTACCGACGACACGCCTACGACTACGGTGTGATCCACCTCAGCACGGATCCCATGGTCGCCGAGGCACAGCCCCCCGCGGCAGGTGGCACGCTGGGCGGCTGACCCGCAGCATCGAAGCTGAGCCGGTGCCCCTGGAGCGCGTGTGCGCCCCCAGGGGCACCGGTGTGCGACCACTTCGCGCCCCGCGCGTCACCTCCGCGGCGCCCGGGCATGAAATCATGGCCGCACAGGCCCAACCGGTGGGCCGCTGCCTTGGGTTGGCGATGGCGCAGGAAGACAGGCCACAGCCTTCAGGGGGAGGAACGATGGCGGACACCTTCGGACCGATGCGGGACGAGGGAGCCGACGACGACAACGTCGTCGGAATGGCACAGGACGCGGGCTCTCCTCGCGAGGAGCCGATCAGAGTCCTGGTGGTGGACGACCACGCCCTCTTCCGGCGCGGCCTGGAGATCGTGCTCGCCGCCGAGGAGGACATCCAGGTCGTCGGCGAGGCGGGCGACGGCGCCGAGGCCGTCGACAAGGCCGCCGACCTGCTGCCCGACATCGTGCTGATGGACGTCCGCATGCCCAAGCGCGGCGGGATCGAGGCGTGCACCTCCATCAAGGAGGTCGCCCCCAGCGCGAAGATCATCATGCTGACGATCAGCGACGAGGAGGCCGACCTCTACGAGGCGATCAAGGCGGGCGCGACCGGATACCTCCTCAAGGAGATCTCCACCGACGAGGTGGCCACTGCCATCCGCGCGGTGGCCGACGGACAGTCGCAGATCAGCCCGTCCATGGCGTCGAAGCTCCTCACCGAGTTCAAGTCGATGATCCAGCGCACCGACGAGCGCCGGCTGGTGCCCGCGCCCCGGCTGACCGACCGCGAGCTGGAGGTCCTCAAACTCGTCGCCACGGGGATGAACAACCGGGATATCGCCAAGGAGCTGTTCATCTCCGAGAACACCGTGAAGAACCACGTCCGCAACATCCTGGAGAAGCTGCAGCTGCACTCCAGGATGGAGGCCGTGGTCTACGCGATGCGGGAGAAGATCCTGGAGATCCGGTAGCCGCCCGGCACCGGCTCTAGCCGAGAGCGCGGGCGAGTTCCCTGGTCAGGGGCTCGCGCAGAGCGGGCGCGTCCACGCGCTCCACACGGACGTCCGTGCAGTTCACCCAGCTCGCGGCCTCGACCAGGGCCTCGGCGACCCCCGCCACCGCCTTCGGGCCGTCCAGGGTGACCTGCTTGGCCACCAGGGTGCTGCCCTCCCGGGCCGGGTCGACACGCCCGACCAGCCGGCCGCCCGCGAGCACCGGCATGGCGAAATAGCCGTACACCCGCTTGGGCTTGGGGACGTACGCCTCCAGGCGGTGGGTGAAGCCGAAGATCCGCTCCGTGCGCGCCCGTTCCCAGACCAGCGAGTCGAACGGCGACAGCAGTGTGGTGCGGTGGCGGCCGCGCGGTGTTGTCGCCAGGGCCGCCGGATCCGCCCAGGCCGGCCTGCCCCAGCCCTCGACCTCGACCGGCACCAGACCCGAGTCGGCGATCACCGCGTCGACCTGTTCGCCCTTGAGACGGTGGTAGTCGGCGATGTCCGCGCGCGTGCCCACGCCGAGGGACTCCCCGGCCAGCCGGACCAGACGGCGCAGGCACTCGGTGTCGTCCAGCTCGTCGTGCAGCAGCGTCTGCGGGATCGCGCGCTCGGCGAGGTCGTACACCCGCTTCCAGCCGCGCCGCTCCACGCACACCACCTCGCCGTACATCAGCGCCCGCTCGACGGCGACCTTGGTGCCGGACCAGTCCCACCACTCGCTGGTCCTCTTCGCGCCGCCCAGGTCCGTGGCGGTCAGCGGGCCCTCCGCGCGCAGCTGCTTGATCACCTGGTCGTAGGCGCCGTCGGGAAGCTCGTGGTTCCAGTGCGGGCGGTTGCGGTAGGCGCGGCGGCGGAAGGCGAAGTGCGGCCACTCCTCGACGGGGAGGATGCACGCCGCGTGCGACCAGTACTCGAAGGCGTGGGTGCCCTTCCAGTAGGCGGCCTCGACGGTCTTGCGGCCCACCGCGCCGAGCCGGGCGTACGGCACGAGTTCGTGGGAGCGGGCGAGGACCGAGATCGTGTCGAGCTGCACCGCGCCGAGGTGGCGCAGCACCCCGCGGACACCGGCCCGCCGGTCGGGCGCGCCGAGGAAGCCCTGGGCCCGCAGGGCGATACGGCGGGCGTCGTCCGCGGTGAGGGTGGTGGTCGGGCGCGGAAGGGTCGTCATGCGTCGGACGATAGAGGCTGCCACTGACAGCCCGCGGTGAGCTGCGGATTCTCTAGCCGCGCGCGGGCAGGTACGGGGCCGCGGAGGGCAGACCGAGGTCCGAGGGGAGCAGGGAGCCGATCCAGCAGTCCCGCCGGACCCCTTTGTTGTTGAGCGCGGAGCGCAGGGTGCCCTCGACGGTGAAGCCCGCGTGTTCGGCGACCGCGCGCGAGGCGAGGTTGCCGACCTCGGCGCGCCACTCGACCCGGTCGACGCCCAGCGCGGTGAAGATCCACCGGCAGGCGGTGAGCGTGGCCTCCGTGACATAGCCGCGGCCCCGGTGTTGCTTGGCCGCCCAGAAGCCGACCTCGGCCACGGCAGGCGCGCGGATCGTGAGGCTGAGCATGCCGGCCAGGTCGCTGTCGGTGAGGAAGATCCCGAAGGTGAACATCGAGCCCTGGGACCAGCCGTCGGGGACCATCTCCTGCGTGAATCCCAGGGCGTGCTCGGGCAGATAGGGCGAGGGGATCGTCGTCCAGCGCTGGATGTCGGGGTCCTGGGCGGCCGTGTACACCGCCTCGGTGTCGTCCGGTCCGACGGTGCGCAGCACAAGGCGGTCGGTGGTGAGCGTGACGGGTTGCATCGGCCGATTGTGCCGGACCGCCCAGGACGCGCCATCCATTTTCGCGATCCGTGAGCACGTGATCACATTTCGCACAATTCCTTGCGCGGATGCGGCACTATCCGGATGTCCCGTCCGTTGTCCCGGGTGAAGCAGCCGCCCGGCAGCCAGGCCCTCCCGGCGCAGCCGGGTCCTCGCATACGATGGCCGTTGCTCAGTATGTCAACGGAAAACCGACCGTCCCAGGCCCGACCGGCAAGGAGACCAGCCCCCGTGTCCGTCCTCTCGAAGATCATGCGTGCAGGCGAAGGCAAGATCCTGCGCAAGCTGCACCGCATCGCGGACCAGGTCAACTCCATCGAAGAGGACTTCGTCGACCTCTCCGACGCCGAGCTGCGGGCCCTCACCGAGGAGTACAAGCAGCGGTACGCCGACGGTGAGAGCCTGGACGACCTGCTCCCCGAGGCGTTCGCCACCGTCCGCGAGGCCGCCAAGCGCGTCCTCGGCCAGCGGCACTACGACGTGCAGATGATGGGCGGCGCCGCGCTCCACCTCGGCTACGTGGCCGAGATGAAGACCGGTGAGGGCAAGACGCTCGTCGGCACGCTGCCCGCGTATCTGAACGCCCTGTCCGGCGACGGCGTCCACCTCATCACGGTCAACGACTACCTGGCCGAGCGCGACTCCGAGATGATGGGCCGCGTCCACAAGTTCCTCGGCCTCAGCGTCGGCTGCATCCTCGCCAACATGACGCCGGCCCAGCGCCGCGAGCAGTACGGCTGCGACATCACCTACGGCACGAACAACGAGTTCGGCTTCGACTACCTGCGCGACAACATGGCGTGGTCGCAGGACGAGCTGGTGCAGCGCGGCCACAACTTCGCCATCGTCGACGAGGTCGACTCCATCCTGGTCGACGAGGCCCGTACGCCGCTGATCATCTCCGGCCCGGCCGACCAGGCCACCAAGTGGTACGGCGACTTCGCCAAGCTGGTCACGCGACTGAAGAGGGGCGAGGCGGGCAACCCGCTCAAGGGCGTCGAGGAGACCGGCGACTACGACGTCGACGAGAAGAAGCGCACGGTCGCCATTCACGAGAACGGCGTCTCCAAGGTCGAGGACTGGCTGGGCATCGACAACCTCTACGAGTCGGTGAACACCCCGCTCGTGGGCTACCTGAACAACGCCATCAAGGCCAAGGAACTCTTCAAGAAGGACAAGGACTACGTCGTCATCGACGGCGAGGTCATGATCGTCGACGAGCACACCGGCCGTATCCTCGCCGGCCGCCGCTACAACGAGGGCATGCACCAGGCGATCGAGGCGAAGGAAGGGGTGGACATCAAGGACGAGAACCAGACGCTCGCCACGATCACCCTGCAGAACTTCTTCCGCCTCTACTCGAAGCTCTCCGGCATGACCGGTACGGCCATGACCGAGGCCGCGGAGTTCCACCAGATCTACAAGCTCGGAGTGGTCCCGATCCCGACCAACAAGCCGATGATCCGCAAGGACCAGTCGGACCTGATCTACCGCACCGAGGTGGCCAAGTTCGAGGCGGTCGTCGACGACATCGCCGAGAAGCACGAGAAGGGCCAGCCGATCCTCGTCGGCACGACGTCCGTCGAGAAGTCGGAGTACCTCTCGCAGCAGCTGAGCAAGCGCGGCATCCAGCACGAGGTGCTGAATGCCAAGCACCACGAGCGCGAGGCCTCGATCGTCGCCCAGGCCGGCCGCAGGGGCGCCGTGACGGTGGCCACCAACATGGCCGGCCGTGGTACGGACATCAAGCTCGGCGGCAACCCCGAGGACCTCGCCGAGGCGGAGCTGCGCCAGCGCGGCCTCGACCCCGAGGAGCACATCGAGGAGTGGGCCGCGGCCCTGCCCGCCGCCCTGGACAAGGCCGAGCAGGCCGTCAAGGCGGAGAAGGACGAGGTCGAGTCGCTCGGCGGTCTCTACGTCCTCGGTACCGAGCGGCACGAGTCGCGCCGTATCGACAACCAGCTGCGCGGTCGTTCCGGCCGTCAGGGCGACCCGGGCGAGTCCCGCTTCTACCTGTCCCTCGGTGACGACCTCATGCGCCTGTTCAAGGCCCAGATGGTCGAGCGCGTGATGGCCATGGCGAACGTGCCGGACGACGTGCCGATCGAGAACAAGATGGTCACCCGCGCGATCGCGTCCGCGCAGTCGCAGGTCGAGCAGCAGAACTTCGAGACGCGTAAGAACGTCCTGAAGTACGACGAGGTGCTCAACCGGCAGCGCGAGGTCATCTACGGCGAGCGCCGCCGCGTCCTGGAGGGCGAGGACCTGCACGAGCAGGTCCAGCACTTCACGGACGACACGATCGACGCGTACGTCGCCGCGGAGACCGCCGACGGCTTCCCCGAGGACTGGGACCTGGACCGGCTGTGGGGCGCCTTCAGGCAGCTCTACCCGGTGAAGGTCACCGTCGAGGAGCTGGAGGAGGCGGCCGGCGACCGGGCCGGTCTGACCGCCGAGTTCATCTCCGAGTCCATCAAGGAGGACATCCGCGAGCAGTACGAGGCCCGTGAGGGGCAGCTCGGCTCCGAGATCATGCGTGAGCTGGAGCGCCGGGTCGTGCTGTCGGTCCTCGACCGCAAGTGGCGTGAGCACCTCTACGAGATGGACTACCTCCAGGAGGGCATCGGCCTGCGCGCGATGGCGCAGAAGGACCCGCTGGTCGAGTACCAGCGCGAGGGCTTCGACATGTTCACCGCCATGATGGAGGGCATCAAGGAGGAGTCCGTCGGCTACCTGTTCAACCTGGAGGTCCAGGTCGAGCAGCAGGTCGAGGAGGTGCCGGTCGAGGAGATCCAGCCGGTGGGCGAGGGCGTCCAGGACGCGGTGCCGGCGCAGGCGGGCGCGCGTCCGGAGATCCGGGCCAAGGGGCTGGATGTTCCGCAGCGGCGTGACCTGCACTTCTCCGCCCCGACGGTGGACGGCGAGGGCGGCATCCTCGAGCGCGATCTGGAGGACGACGAGCCGGTGCGGTCCGAGTCGGACGGGCTGACGCGGGCGGAGCGCCGCCGGCAGGCCAAGGGCGGCCGGCGCCGTAAGAAGTAACGGCCGTCTGTAGTACGCAGGCCGTGGTGGAGGGCCGGGCTCCTTTGGGGTCCGGCCCTTCGGCGTTCCGGCGCGCGGGCGCCTGCCGGGTGGCCCGTGCGGTGCGGCGACGGTCAGGCCTCCGCCGTCCGCGGGGGGTTCGGGCCGGCCGTCTCCACCGCCGTGCAGCGCCAGCGGAGGTCGGGGCCCCGTTCCAGGCGGAAGGCAAGGGCGCGCAGCTGGTCGCCGGCGGCGATGCGGGCGAAGGCCTCGATGGCGCCGGCGCGGGGGACGAAGTAGCCGATGTCATGGACGACGGGGCGGGCGCCGCGCGTGCGCAGAGGGCCGTGCGCGGCGAGGCGGGCCAGGTCGTCGTAGGCGCGGCCCGCGGTGTGGCGGAGCATCCAGTGGACGGGGCGCTGACCGCTCAGGACGGCCAGCAGACGGTCGGCGAAGAGGTCCGTGGGCCGAGGCTGCCGTACGGCCGTCAGCGGCGCCGTACGGGCCGGCTCCGGGCGCGTCGTCGCCGGGGTGCGGACCGACTCCCGGCCGGTCGTACGGCCCGCCGGGCCGGGCACCTGGATCGCCGTACGGCCGGCCGGGACGGCTTCCCGGCCGGTCGTGCGGTCCGCCGTGCTCCTGACCGGGGTCCTCGGGGGCGCGCCGCCGGGGCGGCGGGAGTCGTGTCGGGTCGGCGGACGGTGGCGCGGGCGGGACTGGGGGGTGCGGCTCATGACCTTGTTCATGGGGGCCCCGTTCGGCGGGCCCGGTCGATACCGGGCGGTAACTAGCTGGTGGGGATCTTGTACGGGGGCGGGGGAGGGGGTGGCAAGGAAGGACGCGAGGGCGGCGGGGGCGGGGGACGTTCACTCATCAGAGGGGCGGACCCGGGCCGGATCCCCCTGGGAGAGCGGGTGTCCCGGGTGAGGTGGGAGGCGCGGGGTTGACCCCTGTGCGGGTGCGGGCAGAGACCCGAAAGGGGACACGCACGTATCCTGAAGGCCCTCCGGACGGCGCCCCGACGGCCCGGTCCGGGGCCCAAGCGGAGCCTTTGACCAGGAAAGAGCGGCCAGCATGCGCGTCTACGTCCCCCTGACCCTCCCCGGTCTCGCCGAGGCGCACAGGACGGGCGAGCTGGGGAGCGCACCCTTCGCCGCGTACGCGGTCACGCCCGCGCTGCGCGAGTGGTACCTCTCCGACGACGTCGAGGAACTGGAGTACGCGGCGCTCAGCCGGGCCGCGCTGGCCTCGCTGCGGCTCCTGGCGGCGGACGAGGGCGCGCCGCGGCGCCGGGTCGTGGTCGCCGTGGACGTGTCCGACGGCGCCGCCGCGGCCGACCCGGACCGCGGGCTCGATCCGGCCGCGCTCGGCGAGGTGACCGTGACGGTGACGGTGCCGCTCGCCAAGGCGGCGGCGGTGCACGTCGACGCCGGTGACGCGGAGCGGGACGTGGCCGCCGGGGCGGAGGCGCTGCGGGCCGCCGACGACGGGGACGACGACGCCCAGTTCGTCGTGGACGGAACGGACGACCACGAGCTGCTGTGGTACGCCACGCAGGAGATCCCCAACCTGGTCGACCGGGGCTGAGCCGTCCGGCCCCCTCGTCCGGCCTCGTTGTCAGTGGCGGGAGGTACGGTCTTGGACATGGGGAAGCAGGCACGCGCGCACATCGTCTGGGACTGGAACGGGACGCTGTTCCACGACAACGACGCGATCATCGGTGCGACGAACGCGGCCTTCGCACGGCTGGGACTCGCGCCGATCACGCTGGAGCAGTACCGGGCGCTGTACTGCGTGCCCGTGCCGAAGTTCTACGAGCGGCTGCTCGGCCGGTTGCCGACCGAGGCCGAGTGGGAACTCATGGACGGGATCTTCCACCGGTACTACACCGAGCACCGCGGCCGGTGCGCGCTGACCGAGGGGGCGGCGGAGCTGCTCAAGGGGTGGCGGTCGGCGGGGCACAGCCAGTCGCTGCTGAGCATGTACGGTCACGCGGAGCTGGTGCCGCTCGTGCGGGGCTTCGGGATCGAGGAGCACTTCATACGCGTCGACGGGCGTACCGGCCCGTCCGGCGGGAGCAAGGCCGAGCACATGGTGCGGCATCTCCAGGAACTGGCCGGTGTGGAGCCGACGCGGACCGTGGTGATCGGGGACGCGGCGGACGACGCGGTGGCGGCACGGCACGTGGGGGCGTCGGCCGTGCTGTACACCGGGGGGTCGCACAGCCGGGCCAGCCTGGAGGAGGTCGGGGTCCCGGTGGTGGACACGCTGGCCGAGGCGGTTGAGGTCGCGCGGTTGTTGCCGGGCAGCAGGGAGAGCAGATAGCGGACCTCCTCC
>NZ_JBSGDB010000091.1:0-23226 GCF_053602155.1 Streptomyces sp. NPDC004561 | reverse complement strand
GGCTCCGGGCGTCCCCGGAGCCGACCGTTCTCTTGGGTGACCGGGCTGCTGTCCCCTGCCGTCCGGTCACTTCCCTGGAGCGAGGTCCCACGACGTACGGCACGACCCGTACGCCTCATCGCTCCAGCGAGCCACGCGTGGTTCTGTCGGGCCCGCCCCTGGCTGGCACGGACACCCCGCTCAACGAAGCGGTGCGCGGGCCGGTCACGCGCCGTACGGGTGAGAGCGGGCCCGAACTCAGATGCGACCCCGGCACAGCTCGAGCAGGGTCATGGCGAGGGCGGTGCCGGGCCTGCCGAGCGCCTCGCGGTAGCGGCCGAGGATCTCCATCTCGCGGGACAGGCTGACCCGCCGGCCGCCGGAGGCGATACGGGTCTGCTGGACCACGGCGGAGACGGCCATCCGCTCCTGGACGAGGCCGATGATCCGGTCGTCGAGCGCGTCGATGCGCTCCCGGGCGTCGGCGATGGCCGCTTCCGGTGTAGTGGTGGTCATGTCGGGGCTCCTCGGTCGGGAAGGGCCAGGGCCCCGGAACGGCAGAACCCGGAGAAACGACAGGCGCCCCGGGCCTTGTCGGCCCGGGGCGCCTGGGAAGTCGCTTGGCGTTCGCTCAAGCAGCACGACCATGGCAGCCGGCGGGCCGGGTGCCATAGGTAAAGACGAAGGTCGGGTGCTGGAGCATGGCGCCAGTATGTCACGGCGAACTTCGGGGGAACCCCTTCCGTCCACACCGTTAGACTCGGTATCACAGACCCCCGCCCGACCACCAGAAGGCACCCCGTGTCATCAGCGACTCCCACTGCCGCCACGTCCGACACCGTCCTGGTAGTCGATTTCGGCGCGCAGTACGCCCAGCTCATCGCCCGTCGCGTCCGCGAGGCGCGGGTCTACAGCGAGATCGTGCCGAGCACCATGCCGGTCCAGGAGATGCTCGCCAAGAACCCCGCGGCGATCATCCTCTCCGGCGGCCCCTCGTCGGTGTACGAGGAGGGCGCGCCCCGCCTCGACCGCGCGATCTTCGAGTCCGGCGTCCCCGTCTTCGGCATGTGCTACGGCTTCCAGCTGATGGCGCAGGTCCTCGGCGGCACCGTCGACAACTCCGGCGCCCGTGAGTACGGCCGCACCGACCTGCACGTCTCCAGGGCGTCCTCCACCCTGTTCGAGGGCACCCCGGACGAGCAGCACGTGTGGATGTCGCACGGCGACGCCTGCTCCGCCGCCCCCGAGGGCTTCACGGTCACCGCGTCCACCGACGTCGTCCCGGTCGCCGCGTTCGAGAACGACGACAAGAAGCTCTACGGCGTCCAGTACCACCCTGAGGTCATGCACTCCACGCACGGCCAGCAGGTGCTGGAGCACTTCCTGTACCGCGGCGCGGGCCTGAAGCCGACCTGGACCACGGGCAACGTGATCGAGGAGCAGGTCGAGGCCATCCGCGCGCTGGTCGGCGACCGGCGCGCGATCTGCGGTCTGTCCGGCGGCGTCGACTCCGCCGTGGCCGCCGCCCTGGTGCAGAAGGCCATCGGCTCCCAGCTGACCTGCGTCTACGTCGACCACGGCCTGATGCGCAAGGGTGAGACCGAGCAGGTCGAGAAGGACTTCGTCGCGGCCACCGGCGTGCAGCTGAAGGTCGTCGACGCCGAGGAGCGCTTCCTGAAGGCGCTCTCCGGGGTCAGCGACCCCGAGGAGAAGCGCAAGATCATCGGCCGCGAGTTCATCCGCGTCTTCGAGCAGGCGCAGGCCGAGATCATCGCCGACGAGGGCCCGGCCGTGGAGTTCCTGGTCCAGGGCACGCTGTACCCGGACGTGGTCGAGTCCGGCGGCGGCACCGGCACCGCCAACATCAAGTCGCACCACAACGTCGGCGGCCTGCCCGAGGACCTCGAGTTCAAGCTGATCGAGCCGCTGCGCAAGCTGTTCAAGGACGAGGTCCGCATGGTCGGCCAGGAGCTGGGCCTGCCGGACGAGATCGTCCAGCGCCAGCCGTTCCCGGGCCCGGGCCTCGGCATCCGCATCGTCGGCGAGGTCACCAAGGAGCGCCTGGACCTGCTGCGCGACGCCGACGCCATCGCCCGCGAGGAGCTGACCACGGCCGGCCTCGACCGCGACATCTGGCAGTGCCCTGTGGTCCTGCTCGCCGACGTGCGCAGCGTGGGCGTCCAGGGCGACGGTCGCACCTACGGTCACCCGATCGTGCTGCGCCCGGTGTCCTCCGAGGACGCCATGACCGCCGACTGGTCCCGGCTGCCGTACGACGTCCTCTCCCGTATCTCGACCCGGATCACCAACGAGGTCCGGGACGTCAACCGCGTCGTGCTCGACGTGACCTCGAAGCCGCCGGGCACCATCGAGTGGGAGTGATCCCCTAGGTCCGGCGGAGCGTGCGCACCGGCTCCCCGGGCCGCCAGACCTGGACGACGAGGTAGGTGTCGTCCTCGACGAAGGTCCTCACGACCTCCGTCAGCTCGGTGCGGAAGAGGTGGAACGGCTCCGGCGGTTCCACCTCTTTCACGTACGCGGTCCTGGTCGCGCCCGCACCGACCTCGTACGCCCGCCCGCCGATCCGCACGTCCCCGCCGGCCATGCCGGTGCCCTCGCCGGGGTTCGCCTGCAACGCGAAACGCGGATCGCGCAGCAGGTCGCGGGCCTTCAGCGAGCCCGCCATCATGCCGAGCCACAGCTCGCCGCCCCGGAAGTCCACCTCCAGGCCGCAGGTGCGCGGCGAGCCGTCCCGGCGGAGCGTGACGAGGACGTGGTGGCGGAAGGCGCCGAAGCGCTCCTCGACGGTCCGGGCGACATCGGGTTCGGCCGCGGTGAAGGCTTCCCAGTTCATGCCGCCAGTGTTCCGCCCAAACCAGACATCTCCTGTCGCCTTTGGAGCCTGTGCGCCATCTTTACAGAACAGCTCTGCCCTTTTGGGCTGACCGACGGTAACTTCCGGGCCGTACCGCACTACCTGCGCTGGAGGACCTATGCACGGGCCCACCCCGCCGCTGCCGCTGCCCACCGACCAGCTGCAGTTCGCCATGCCCCCGATGCACGACTCGGTCGAGGACGAGCGCCGGCACCGCAAGGAACGGCTCGCCGGAGCCCTGCGGATCTTCGGGCGGAACGGGTTCGAGGACGGCGTCTCGGGGCACATAACCGCCCGCGACCCGGAGTTCACCGACTGCTTCTGGGTCAACCCGTTCGGGATGCCGTTCCGGCACGTCACCGTCAGCGACCTGGTCCTCGCCAACCAGGACGGGCAGGTCGTCGAGGGCCGCTACCACGTCAACCAGGCCGCCTTCACCGTGCACGCCCAGGTCCACGCCGCCCGCCCGGACGTCGTCGCCGTCGCCCACTGCCACTCCGTGCACGGCCGCGCCCTCGCCGCGCTCGGCGAGCTGATCGACCCCATCACCCAGGAGAGCTGCGCCTTCTACGAGGACGTGGCCCTCTACGACGCCTACACCGGTGTCACCGTCGACGCCGAGGAGGGCCGCCGGATCGCCGGCGCGCTCGGCTCCCGCAAGGCGCTCGTCCTGCGCAACCACGGGCTGCTCACCGTCGGCGACTCCGTGGACGCGGCGGCCTGGTGGTTCCTGTCCATGGAGCGCTCCTGCCAGGTGCAGCTCATGGCCAAGGCGGCCGGCCGGCCCGTCCTCATCGACCACAAACAGGCCGCCGCCACCCGCGAACAGCTCGGCGGCGACCTGGTGGCCTGGATCAACTACCAGCCCCTGTGGCAGGACATCAGCCGCGGCGAACCCGACCTGCTCAGCTGAAGCCCCGGAGCACGGCCGCCTTGGTGATCGCGAACTCCTCGTCCGTGAGCACCCCCTCCCGGTGCAGCTCCGCGAGCTCCCGCAGCCGCCGCAGCAGCACGTCGTGCTGGTCGGCCCGCGCCGGTACGACGGCCCGCTGCCGGTCCCGGCCGTCGTACCCGTCGCCCGCGTGCGCGGAGGGATGCGGCAGCCGGGCGGTGACGGCCGCCGCGACCAGCGCGGTCAGCAGATCGCGCCGGACGCTGCCCCACAGGTCCAGGGTGTAGGGGTCCCGCTCGGGCGGCAGTTTGGAGAACACCGTCTCCCGCGTCACGAACCGCAGGAAGCCGTCCTCGTACCCGGAGTTGGGCAGCCACTCCACCTGCACCAGATCGCCGAGCGCGATGATCCGCGGGCCGGTCGCGCGCTTGACCCGGTCGGAGGTGTCGGCCCAGTCGATGCGGAGCCGGCCGCCGTCGAAGGAGACCGTGCCGTCGGAGGACCGCACCGACACCGGCACCGGCGGACCCGGCAGCAGATATGCGCCCGTGGGCTCCTTGGGGACCTGGTCGAGGAGCAGCGCGTGCCGGATCTCCTCGGCGACGTACTCCGCGACCCCGCCGCGGTCCGCGTCCACCGTCAGCCGGTAGGGGTCGGCCGCCTCCGGCAGCCGGCCGCCCGTGGCCTGCAGCAGCGGGTCGGCGCCCTCCCGCAGCCTCAGCCGCAGCCGGCCGCGCTTGCGCTCGGGCTCGTAGCCGACGCCCGCCACCGCCTCCAGCGGGACGGAGATCTCCCCGTACGTCTGCCGGAACAGCGGCACGGAGCGGTGCAGTCCCGGGGTGATCCGGATCGTGCTGCCGTCGAAGGCCCAGGTCCCGTCCCGCTGGATGATCTCGGCCATGGGGGAATTCTCGCAGCCGGGTCAACACTGCGGCCGGTACTTCACCCGCCACGCCCCGGCCCCGCCGCCCCGGACCGTCTGCCGTACGGCACAATTCGCTCTCGACACAAGGGAGTTGCACGGCTGCGGAACGGCTCACCGAGGGGCCGGCGGCCGTGCCGCGATGTCGTGGGGAAGGCGGGCGTCGGGCGTGGCGGTGCAGGAGGCGAGAGGAGGCACGGGTGCCGAGGGGATCCACGGGAGCGGCTGCGGCTGCGGGGACTGCCCGCACGGCGCCCGGGAGGGGCACCGGCGGGCCGTCGCCGCGTTCTTGCGCCGGCGCGACGAGTTCGCGGCCGGGCAGGGCCTGCCCGCGGCCGTGGCGCACTCGGCCTCGGCGTCCCGCCAGTGGGTATCCGAGGAACTGACCCAGCGTGCCGAGGCCGTCGCCGAACGCGGCCGTGCCGAGGGCGAGATGTGGCTCGCCCGGCTGTGGCTGCGGACGGTGTGCGTGGTGTGGGGCGTGGTCGTCGCGCTGCTGCTCGCCGAGGCGCTCACCGCGATCGGCGCCGGCTGGACCACCGCCCGCACCGCCGCCCTGCTCGCCGCGCTCGTCGTCGCCGCCGCGCTGACCGCCGCCTGCCGGTTCCACCGGGCGCGCGGCGGGGCGCTCGCCCCGGTGATCGGCGAGGACCACCGTATGTCCACCTCCCGTACCGTCGCCGCCTGTTGGCTGCTGTTCGTGGGCTACGCGATCCTGCTGCTCGCCGGCCGCCTGGCCGCCGCCTCCCGGCACGCCGAACACGACGCGCTGATCGCGGGCCTCGACCTCACGCGCGGCGCCGGCGTGGTGAGCGTCCTCGCCGTGGTGTGCGGCATCGCCGTCCTGGTCCGCCGGGTGGTGGGCCTGCGCATCCTCGCCCAGCGGCTGCAGAAGGTACCGGCCCACCGGCCGCGCGCCGCCGACCTGCTCACCGACGACTCCGGCCGGGGCGCCTTCGCCGACATCCAGTACGTCGCCATCAGCGCCGTCGCCCTCCTGTTCGCCGCCGTACGCCTCGCCCGCCGCCCCGACCAACTGCCCGACCTGCCCTGGGGACTCGCGGTCGTCGTCCTGATCTCGGCCGCCACCTACCTGGCCGGCAAGTACGCCGAGGGCGGCCGCCCGGTCATCCTCTCCGTGGTCCGCGCCCGCGAACCCGGCGACCTGGACGGGCCGATCCGCACCGGCGACGACATCGAGATCCGCGGCACCGGCTTCGTACCGCCCGGCGCGCAGACCGCCGAGCGGCTCTCCCGCATGGTCGTCCGCATCGGCGCGGTCGACGTCCACGTCCCGCTGGTCCCCGTCACCGGCGGCTTCCGCAACCCCACGGACACCGTCCTGACCGTGCCCGTACCGGCCGATGTCGAGCCAGGCTCGGTGGACGTCCAGGTGGTGACCGCGGCCGGCGTGCCGACCAACCGGTACACGCTCCGGGTCACGGAGTGAGCCACGCCGGGACCGGCCGGCGCCTGATCGCCGCCCGGCCGGCCCGGCACCATGTCCCGCGTCGTGTCCCGCACGGGGATACGAAATCCGCTAAAAACACCGACTGAGGGTTGAACCCGTTCCCGTTGTCATACGTATCGTCCAAAGAGGGCAGGCCCGGATGGTGAAAGGCGGCTGGCAGCGATGACTCACGGCATTCGGACGGACACGCACACCACCCGGCTGATCGGCCGCAGTGACTGGCGGGACACCGCCACCCACTACTCGCTGCTGCCCCTCCGCGTCTTCCTCGGGGTCACCTTCATCTACGCCGGCCTCGACAAGCTCACCAACAGCGCCTTCCTGAAGTCCAGCGGCGCCGGCTCCATCGCCGAGACCATGCACGCGGCCCGCGGCTCCGCCGCCGTCCCGGCCCTGATCGACATGGCCCTGAAGAGCCCGGCCGGCTTCGGCTACGCCATCGCACTCGGCGAACTGGCCGTCGGCATCGGCACCCTGCTCGGCGTGCTCGGCCGGCTGGCCGCCCTCGGCGGCGCGATGATCTCGCTCAGCCTGTGGCTGACCGTGAGCTGGGCGACGACCCCCTACTACTACGGCAACGATCTCATCTACATGATGGCCTGGCTGCCGCTGGTCCTCGCCGGCGCACCCTATTTCTCCGTGGACGCGGCCTGGCGGGCCCGCCGCCGACAGCGGGCCGGCGGCTACCGCTAGTGCCGTGCCGGGCGTCGCGAGCCGGTGAACCTTTCCGGTCGCAGCACTAGCCTCTCTCGGCGCGGCTCCGTCCGCGTATGCCCCGGGTGACGGCGGCCGTGACGCCGGCCAGGCACAGGCCGCCCACCACCAGCGGGACGACCGCGAACCACGGCGTCTCCCACGCCCCGGCCGCGTCCCCCGCGTAGAGGGCACCGGTGGCCGTGAGGAACAGTCCGGCCACCAGCCTCCCGGGCTGGAACTCATGACGCAGCACGGCTGACCTCCACCTCTCCCACTCCGACCCCGAGCCTCATGTCGAGGGTCCCGGCGTCCTTGGCGTCCTTGACCGGCGCGAGCGTCACATCCCTGTGCCTGCCCGGCTGCACGTCCACGTCCTTCCCGTTCTGCCCGGGCAACCGGATGTCGCCCACTCCCACGTCGATGTTCATCCGCACGGTCGCGCCGGCCGGCACGATCACCTTCAGCCGGCCCGCACCGACATGGGCGTCCGTGGCGACCGTCTGCCCCTTGGCCGGCCGCACCCGGGTCAGGTCCAGCGTGCCCCGGCCCGTGCCCAGGTCGTATCTGGGCCGTACGTCCGCCGTCGCGGCGGGGGTCCAGGTCGTGTCCTTCCAGTGGGTGGTGATGTCCTGGGGCATGGCCGCCGCCCCGGCGAGCAGCGCCGCCGTGACGATCGCCAGGAACACCGTCCCCGCGCCCGTCCGGCCCAGGAACGCGCTGACCATGACGCCCAGGCCGAAGACCGCCAGCGCACAGGCGAGCCCGGTCTGCAGGCTGGCGCCCAGCGGGTGCGTGTCCCAGGTCAGGCCGGTGCCCAGGCCGCCCGCGCACAGCGCCAGCAGGAACACCCAGCCGCCGATCCAGCGCGGGCCGCGCGGTCTCGGGGGCGCGGGACGCGGCGTCTGTATGGAGCCGGGCCGGGTCTCGTGGGTCCAGGGGGTGGCCATACGGACGTCGACGACCGAGAGCAGATCCGGCTCGCGGGCGTCGCCGGGCCCCCACAGGTAGCCGGTGCCGCCGACATGGGTGCCGTCCTTGACGATCGGGTCCCTCCACCAGGAGGGATAGCTGGTGACGACCGGGGGCGCCTGGGCCTCCGGCGGGGCGTCGGCGGCGGCCTGCGCGGCCAGCGGGTCGGGATCGGGCGCACCCCGGCGCCGCGACCAGTACCCGGCGCCCGCGAGCAGCAGTGAGAGCACCACGGCGAAGGCCAGCACCCCGCCGTTCCTCAGCATGGTCAGGAAGATCCCGCAGCCGACCAGGGCGAACAGCACGGCGGCCAGTGCCTGGCCGTCGACCCGGCCGGTGAGCAGTTTGCGCAGCTCGTTCTCCTCGTCGTCCTCGTACGGCACCAGCAGCCAGACGAAGCCGTAGAAGATGAGGCCGATGCCTCCGGTCGCGGACAGGACGGCCAGGGTGATCCTGAAGATCACCGGGTCCATGTCGGTCCGCCGCCCCAGTCCCGCGCACACGCCCGCGATCGTCTTGTGCCGGCGGTCGCGCCGGAACCGGTCGGGAACCTCGGCGGTGTCCGGCTCCTGCGGCTCCTGCTCGTCGGCGCGCGGGCGGCGGCCGGGGCGGGGGCCCGGCCTCCTGTCGTCGGGGCTTTCGGCGCGGGTGCCGGTGCCGTCGCCGGCCGCTCCCGTCTCTCCCGTCGCGGCGGGCGCGGCATCCGTCGGCCCGGTGCCCGGAGCCGGGCGCGGGCCGGGGCCGGGTCCCGGACCCGTCGCGGCGTGCTCGTGATCCGTCATGCGTCCATGGTGACGGCCGGGCCGCCACGACGGCAGTCGGGACGACCCTGGGCGAACCCTGAAATCGGCCCTGAGACGGGCCGGGGAACCGTTCGACCGGCACAGACCCGCCCGAACCGGAGCGACAGCCGGCCCCCCGACGCGGTCTCGCGGAAGATCAGGGGCGTCTCGGGGACCGACCCTGATGCCCTGCCCCGCCCGGCGTGTGACCATCGATGCCATGCCGGAAGCCGCAAGCCTGCCCCTCGACGACCCGCGGCCGCCGCGCAAGCTCTACCGCAGCAGCGACGGACGCTGGCTCGGCGGAGTGGCGCGGGGCCTCGCCGGGCATCTCGGGCTGCCCGTCATCTGGGTCCGGCTCGCCTTCGTCGGCCTGTTCATGGCCAACGGACTCGGCGCACTGCTGTACGCGGCGTTCTGGTTCTTCGTCCCGCTCGGCGTCGGCGGCGTCGGAGGGCACAGGCCGCCGCCGGCCGCCACGGAGAGCGCGCCGGGCGGCCGCCGCAAACTCGTCGCCCGCAAGCCCGACCGCGGCCAGATCGTCGCGCTGCTCCTCATGGTCATCGTGTCCATGGTCTTCGTGGGCAGCGTCAACCTGACCAGCGCGGCCAAGGCGTACCTGCTGCCCGCCGTGCTCGTCGCGGCCGGCGTCGCCCTCGTCTGGCGCCAGGCGGACAACGCCCGCCGGGCCCGCTGGGTCGAGGTCGGCCGACGGCGCCGTACCCTCACGCTGCTGCGTGCGGCGGGCGGCGTCGTGCTGGTCACGGCCGGTGTCTCGGCCGTCTTCGTCCTCCAGGGCTCGGCCGCCCACCTCGGCGCCGTCCTCCAGGCCGCGCTCGCCGTCCTCGTCGGCATCACACTGCTCGCCGGTCCCTACCTGGTCCGGATGACCCAGGACCTGTCCGAGGAACGCCTGATGCGCATCCGCGCCCAGGAGCGCGCCGAGGTCGCCGCCCACGTCCACGACTCCGTGCTGCACACCCTCACCCTGATCCAGCGCAACGCCGACAACGCGAACGAGGTCCGGCGCCTCGCCCGCGCCCAGGAGCGCGACCTGCGCACCTGGCTGTACAAGCCGGAGGGCACCGGCAAGGACGAGGCCGACGAGCCGGACACGGTCGCCGAGGCGGTCCGGCGCAACGCCGCCGAGGTCGAGGACAAGCACGGAGTGCCCATCGAGGTCGTCATAGTCGGCGACTGCACGCTGGACGAGAGGACCGCGGCGCAGATGCAGGCCGCGCGTGAGGCGATGGTGAACGCCGCCAAGTACGGTGGCGAGGGCGGTGCCGTACAGGTCTACGCCGAAGTCGAGGGCAGGACGGTCTTCGTGTCCGTGCGCGACCGCGGCCCGGGCTTCGACCTCGATTCGATACCCGCCGACCGCATGGGCGTTAGAGAATCGATCATCGGCCGCATGGAGCGCAACGGCGGCACGGCCCGGCTGCGGGCGGTGCCGGACGGCGGCACGGAGGTCGAGCTGGAGATGGAGAGGGCGGAGAAGACGGCATGAGCGACGCGACCGAGTCGAACGGCACGGCGGGAGCGCCGGAGGCGGCCGGATCGGACCGGCCCGCCGACGGCGGTGCGGGCGGGCGGCACGTACGGGTGGTGCTCGTGGACGACCACCGGATGTTCCGCACCGGCGTGCAGGCGGAGATCGGCCAGACCGCCGAGACCGGAGTCGAGGTGGTCGGCGAGGCCGCGGACGTGGACCAGGCGGTCACGGTCATCACCGCGACCCGGCCCGAGGTGGTCCTCCTCGACGTCCATCTGCCGGGCGGCGGCGGGGTCGAAGTGCTGCGGCGGTGCGCGGCGTTGACGGCGGACGCCGAGCGGCCCGTCCGCTTCCTCGCGCTGTCCGTCTCGGACGCGGCGGAGGACGTGATCGGCGTGATCCGCGGCGGCGCCCGCGGCTATGTCACCAAGACCATCACCGGCACCGACCTGGTCGACTCGATCTTCCGGGTCCAGGAGGGCGACGCGGTCTTCTCCCCGCGACTGGCCGGGTTCGTCCTGGACGCCTTCGCCTCCACCGACGCCCCGCCCGTGGACGAGGACCTGGACCGGCTCACCCAGCGCGAACGCGAGGTGCTGCGCCTGATCGCCCGGGGCTACGCCTACAAGGAGATCGCCAAGCAGCTGTTCATCTCGGTGAAGACGGTCGAGTCCCATGTCTCGGCGGTCCTGCGCAAGCTCCAGCTGTCCAACCGCCACGAACTGACCCGCTGGGCCACCGCGCGACGGCTGGTCTGACCCGCGCCGGCGGGACCCTCAGGCCACCCGGGTGGCTCCGGCGAACGGCATCTCGTCGATGGGCGCCACGCGCACCGGCGCCGACGGGTTCGGGGCGTGGATCATCTGGCCGTTGCCGATGTACATGCCGACGTGGCTGACGCCGGAGTAGAAGAACACCAGGTCGCCCGGCTGGAGTTCGGAGCGGGAGACACGCCGGCCCGCGTTGATCTGGGCGTAGGTGGTGCGGGGCAGGGAGACCCCGGCGGAGCGGTAGGCGGCCTGGACCAGGCCCGAGCAGTCGAAGGCGTCCGGGCCTGTCGCGCCCCACACATAGGGGCTGCCGAGCTTGGAGTAGGCGTAGGCGAGGGCCGCCGAGGCACGGGAGTCGGGGGCCGCGACGGAACCGGCCTGCCCCAGTGCCTGCCGGGGGTCGGAGGCGGACCGGGAGGCACGGTCCGGCGCGGTGCCGCCGGCACCGGAGACCTGGCCGCGTTCCTGCGGGGTGAGCCGCGCCAGCAGCCGCCGGGCCTCCTCCAGCTTCCCGGTGATGGTCTTCTTCTGCCGGCGCAGCTCGGCCTGCCGTGACCGCAGGGACGTCAGCTCCACCCGGGCGGCGCCGCGTAACCGCTCGACCTCCTGCACCTGCCGGCGCACCTGGGACACGGCGGCGGCCTGCCGGTCACCGGCCCGCTCCGCGAACGCGGCGTCGTCCAGGTACCGGTCCGGGTCGCTGGACAGGGCGAGCTGCCAGGCGGGGTCGATGCCACCGTCGCGGTACTGCGCGGCCGCGATCGAACCAAGCGCGTCCCGGGCGGAGTTGAGCTTCTGCTCCTTGCGGGCGGCCTGGTCCGCCAGCGAGTTCACCCGCCGCTGCGCAGCGTCCGCCTGCTCCTTCGCTCCGTCGTACTTCTGCGTGGCGGTCTCCGCCTGCCGGTACAGCGTGTCCACCTCGGCCTTCACCTGGGCCGGCGTCGGCTGAGGCTCGGCGTGCCCCGTTCCGTCGAAGGCCGTCGCGGTGGCCGCGCCCGCGAGGGCGAGGGTGACGGCGGCCCGGGCCGTATGGCCACTGAGCGGGCGTTGCCGGGGCTTGCGGTGCGCTGCCACCTGGACCGTCACGTCCTTCCGTACGACTGGTACGCCCTAGCGGTCGGTACGCCCGGCGGCGGCCCGTACAGGGGGAACGCGCCACCGCCGGGCCTTTCTCGGCGGAGGTGGCCGACTGCCGCCCCTGGCCCGGGCGGCGGTGGGGAGCCGGTCACCTGGGGGAGGACGCTAGGCCCGTCTGTGACGAGTCGGTAACGCGGTGTACGGAACTGGCTCCGACGGATCGGGTCGTGGCGGTATGTGACCGCGTCGCAGGTCTGGTGTCGCCCCCTTCACGCAGCGTGGTGACCGATGCGCGGAAAGTGGGACGGGCGGGAGGGGTGGGGTGCTATGGGGCGCATATATGCAAGATCCGCGAGCGGTGTAGACATCTGCGCGGCGCCCACGCGACCACCACCACCGCGAGCGTGAGGGACCGACCGCACGATCCGACCAGAGGCCTCGCGAGCCCAGCTCCGACAAGGCGTGACGGCCCTCACCACTCGGACACCCCGGAACGGCACCCTGCCGTCCCCAGGGCTCTTGGCAACGAATTAGGCTCCGGCCCCATGGACGTACTCATCCATCTCTTCGTCGGCCTGCACATCATCGGCATCGCCGCGCTGCTCGGCGGTTTCCTCACCCAGATGAAGGCGATGGGCCAGGGCACGGCCCGCTTCGTTCCCGGGATGCTGCACGGCGCGCTGACCATGCTGGTCACCGGCGTGGCCCTGGTCGGTCTCAACCAGGCCGACGGCCACCACGTCAACACCATCAAGATCGGCGTGAAGCTGGCGCTGCTCATCGTGATCCTCGGGCTGGTCTACGTCAGGCGCGACGAGGAGCGGATCGACAAGGCGCAGTTCGGGCTGGTCGGCGGGCTGACCGCGGTGAACATCTTCATCGCCGTGCTGTGGGCCTGACTCTCAGCGCACCTCGGCCGCCCCGGGGCGGGCCCCGTACAGCGCACCGGCGGCGACCCACAGCCACGCCGCCACCGCCACCCACACCAGTACGTGTCCCGGCCCCCTGAGCCAGGGAACGCCGACGGCGGTCGCGACGGACAGTGCGGCCGCCGCGGTCATCCCCATCGGGAAGACCGTCGACCACCGGCGCACGTCGTAGAGGAGCCGGGGCCGCGCCGCCTCGGCGACCAGCAGGACGAGATACCAGGCCAGGTCCAGGACCAGCAGCGCGACCGTCACGTTGCGCAGCACGCCGTGGTCGTCGTCGTTCCACAGGTACAGGATCGATTCCCCGGCCGAGAGCAGTCGCGCCCCGGCCAGCGCCGAGATGGCGAGCGCCCCACCCGCGATCCAGTGGTCCCCGGCCCCCTCCAGCACCTGCCGTGACTCGAACCGGGCCAGGGCGAGGCAGTAGAGCACCAGGCCCAGCCAGAACAGCACCAGGGCGGCGTGCGCGAGCCACTCCTCGGTCTCGGCGGCGGCCAGCGTGGCCGCCAGCACGGCGATCCCCTCCGTGGCCACGCAACTCAGGAACACCGCGCCCGGCATGCGTGGCTTCCAGTGCCCCATGACGAGCACCAGCAGCACCGGCCAGAGCAGCGCCGCGAGCACCAGCAGCGCCTCGGCCAGGGTCTGCCAGCCGAGGGCCGCGAACCGGGTGCCCAGCACGGAGGTCGCGGCGACGGCGGTGAGCGCACCCGGACTCTCCGCCTCGGCCACCCAGCGCCGCCGGTCGACGGCGAGCCGCAGGACGAAGTCGGCGGCGAGCGCGACCCAGGCGACGCTCGCCATGGCCAGCGCCACCAGGGACACCGTCTCGTTGTCCGTCAGGTGCAGGCACACCGACAGGATCCCGGTCGCCATCACGGCGGCGCCGGCGGCCGGCGGCCGGTCCGCCCACCACGCTCGCAGACCTTGGATGCCGGACATGCGCCCGATGCTAGGCAGTGGCACGAGCCCGGCGAGCGGGGCACGCGCGCGGGGCACGAAAAAACACCCGCTCCCCGGAGAAGGGCCCGCTCGCCGGATATGGACCTGCTCCCCGGGGAAGGGCCTTGCTCCGGGGCCGGGAAACTGAGCCCCCCTCGGGAAGCGCCGGCCGCCGGGGGAGGCGTCCGGCTCCTCAGCTCGGCCGCACCACGCTGTGGATGGTCGACTCCCCGTCGTGGTAGACGGATTCCTCACGTACGTACGTGCCCGGGCCGGGGGCGTGGATCATCATGCCGTCGCCCGTGCAGAGGCCGACGTGGCGGATGTCGTCGTGGAAGAAGACCAGGTCGCCTGGGCGGGCGTCGGCAAGAGGGACCGTGCTGCCCGCGCCGGCCTGGTCGCGTGTACCGCGTGGGAGCGCGACGCCGGCGGACTTCCAGGCGGCCTGGGTCAGGCCCGAGCAGTCGTACGAGCCGGGGCCGCTGGCGCCCCACACGTACGGCTTGCCGATCTGGGCGCGGGCGAAGGCGATGGCCTTCTCGGCCCGGGTGAGGTTCGAGGTGCCGCCCGCGAGGCCCGCGGCCTCCTGCGGCGCGCTCTCCTCGACGGCCGTTTGCCGCGCCGTCAGCTGCGCCAGCAGCACGCGCGCGGAGGCGAGCTTTCTCTGCACCGTTGCCTTGGCGGCCCTCGGGTCGGCCGACGACTCGGCCCGCGTCCCGCTGCTCGCCGACGCGGCCGGGGCGAACCCCGCAACCTCGGCCGCCGCCCGGTGCCCCACCCCGCCCGCAACCACCTGCGGCGCCTCGGCCGGAGCCATGTGCGGCGCCTCGGCCGGACCCCAGTGCTGCCCCCCGGCCACAGCCACATGCGACGACGCCGCCGGGGCCACATTCGGAGACCCGACCGGAACCCCGTGCCGCACCTGAGCGGAAGCCCCGTGCCGTGCCTGGGCCGGAGCCACGTGCGGCGACTCAGCCGGCGCCCCGTGCCGCACCTGAGGCGGAGCCACATGCGGGGCCCCGGCCGAAGCAGAGTGCGCCACTCCGGCCGCGGCCATGCCCGCCACCCCGGTTGCAGACCGGTGCTGCATCCCGGCCGCAGCCATGTCCGACACCCCGGTCGTAGTCGTAGCCTGCCGCGGCACCCCGGCGGCACCCCGGTGCTGCATCCCGTTCGCAACCCCGTGCGGCGGCTCGGCACCAGTCCCGTGCGACAACCCGGTCGCGGGCCCGTGCGGCATCCCGGCCGCAGTCCCGTGCGGCGCCTCGGCCGGAGGCACGCCCGGGTTCTGGCCCCCGTCCGCCGTCCGGCCATGGCCGCGGTCGCGGGTCTGGGCCGGGGTCCGGAGGTTCCTGGCGGCCTCCTGCCGTTCGACCGCGCTCTTCACGCGTGAGGCCAGCCGGTTCATCACCCGGCTGGGGTCGAAGTAGTCCTGCGCGGCCTCAGGCAGAGCCTCCTGCTCCGGGCGGGGCTTGGTCAGCCGGACCGCGCGCCGTACCTCCTCACGGAGGGCCTCGGCCCTCTCGCGCTGCTTGCCAGGGCTCTCCTGCTCCGCCGCCGAGTCAGCCCGGCGGTAGAGATCGTCGATCTTCTTCTCGATCTCCTCGAGGGTGGGCCGGCCGTGTTCGGTCGCGGGGGCGGCCTCGGCGGTCTGGGAGAGCACGGCCACCGAGGTGAGCGCGGCGGTGGCGAGGGCGGGGGTGCGAATGCCGGCTCCAGGGGACCCGGCAGGGCGCGGCTTGCGGTGCGACGCCAAGGGAGGCGACTCCTTCCAACATCCGCCTACCGGGTTAGCTGTCGGGTTCGGGCGGGTGCTTCGGAAGGGTTGCCCTACGGCGTCGTCCCGGGCGGGAGTCGGCCGATTCACCCCAGGATCGGTGGGTCCCCGGCTCCGGGCACCGTGCGGGGCGCGCCGGACTCGGCGGAGGCCGCGCGGCCCGGCGAGGTTCGCCGGAGAGGGGGCGTGCGGCCTAGCGGCAACCTAGCCAACTCGTGTGTCTTCTGTGAAGGTTGGTGCGAGGTATGTCCGATACATTTCCGTGACCTGGGCGCGAATTCACGTACGCGTGACCAGGCGCTTCCGCAGTGTGAGGCGCAGATCGGCGCCGGTGGCGCGGGGATCGGCCGTCCGTCGAACCGGCCATGTTCCGGGGACGGCGACCGGTTGTCGGTGGGGCACCCTAGACTCGTAGAGCGATGAGCAGCCTCTTTGACGACAGCTTCCTGGCGGACCTCCAGACCCCTCGCGGGCACGAGGAGGAGCCCCCGCCGCCGCCCGAGGACGACCACGCTCCGGAGCCGGTTCCGGACGATCTGTTCGGCGGGAAGTTCGACGTGCCGCCCGACCGGGACGCCTACTACCGCGACGGCGCCCCGCGCCCGGCGATCGACGCGGCGGCACTGCTCGAGGGGCTGAACGAGAACCAGCGCGCCGCGGTCGTCCACGCGGGCTCGCCGCTGCTCATCGTCGCGGGCGCCGGCTCCGGCAAGACCCGTGTGCTCACCCACCGCATCGCCCACCTGCTCGCCGAGCGCAGCGTCCACCCGGGCCAGATCCTCGCGATCACCTTCACCAACAAGGCCGCGGGCGAGATGAAGGAGCGCGTCGAGCAGCTGGTCGGCCCGCGCGCGAACGCGATGTGGGTGATGACCTTCCACAGCGCGTGCGTGCGCATCCTGCGCCGCGAGTCGAAGAGGCTCGGCTTCACGTCGTCGTTCTCGATCTACGACGCCGCCGACAGCAAGCGCCTGATGGCCCTGGTCTGCCGCGACCTGGACCTCGACCCCAAGCGCTTCCCGCCGAAGTCCTTCAGCGCCAAGATCAGCAACCTGAAGAACGAGCTGATCGACGAGGAGGACTTCGCCGCCCAGGCCACCGACGGCTTCGAGAAGACCCTCGCCCAGGCCTACGCGCTCTACCAGTCGCGCCTGCGCGAGGCCAACGCGCTCGACTTCGACGACCTGATCATGACGACGGTCAACCTGCTGCGCGCCTTCCCGGACGTCGCCGAGCACTACCGCCGCCGCTTCCGGCACGTCCTGGTCGACGAGTACCAGGACACCAACCACGCTCAGTACGCCCTCGTGCGCGAGCTGGTGGGCACGGGCGAGCGCGACGAGGACACCCCGCCCGGCGAGTACGACATCCCGCCCGCCGAACTCTGCGTGGTCGGTGACGCGGACCAGTCCATCTACGCCTTCCGCGGCGCGACGATCCGCAACATCCTCCAGTTCGAGGAGGACTACCCGGACGCGACGACGATCCTGCTGGAGCAGAACTACCGCTCCACGCAGACCATCCTGTCCGCCGCCAACGCGGTCATCGAGCGCAACGAGTCCCGCCGCCCGAAGAACCTGTGGACCAACGCCGGTCAGGGCGCCCGGATCACCGGCTACGTCGCGGACACCGAGCACGACGAGGCCCAGTTCGTCGCCGACGAGATAGACCGCCTCACGGACGCGGGCGAGGCGCGGGCCGGAGATGTCGCCGTCTTCTACCGCACCAACGCCCAGTCCCGTGTCTTCGAAGAGGTGTTCATCCGGGTCGGCCTGCCCTACAAGGTCGTCGGCGGAGTCCGCTTCTACGAGCGCAAGGAGGTCCGGGACGTCCTGGCCTACCTGCGGGTGCTCGCCAACCCCGAGGACTCGGTGCCGCTGCGCCGCATCCTCAACGTGCCCAAGCGGGGCATCGGCGAGCGCGCCGAGGCGATGATCGACGCCCTCGCCCAGCGCGAGAAGATCAGCTTCCCGCAGGCGCTCAAGCGGGTGGACGAGGCGTACGGCATGGCCGCGCGGTCCACCAACGCGGTCAAGCGGTTCAACACGCTGATGGAGGACCTGCGCACGATCGTGGAGTCCGGCGCCGGACCGGCGACCGTGCTGGAGGCCATACTCGAACGCACCGGCTACCTCGCCGAGTTGCAGGCCTCCACCGACCCGCAGGACGAGACCCGCATCGAGAACCTCCAGGAACTCGCGGCCGTGGCACTGGAGTTCGAGCAGGAGCGCGCGGAGGGCGAGACGGGCACGCTCGCCGACTTCCTGGAGCAGGTCGCCCTGGTCGCCGACTCCGACCAGATCCCGGACGAGGAGGACGGCGACGGCGTCATCACGCTGATGACACTGCACACCGCCAAGGGCCTAGAGTTCCCGGTGGTCTTCGTGACCGGCATGGAGGACGGCGTCTTCCCGCACATGCGCGCCCTCGGCCAGACCAAGGAGCTGGAGGAGGAGCGGCGCCTGGCGTACGTGGGCATCACGCGCGCGAGGGAGCGGCTGTACCTCACGCGGTCGGCGTTGCGCAGTGCCTGGGGGCAGCCCTCGTACAACCCGCCCTCCCGTTTCCTGGAGGAGATCCCGCCCACCCACGTGGAGTGGAAGCGGACCGGAGCGGCCGCGCCGGTCTCGTCCGGCCCGGCGTCCGGTATCGCGGCCTCGCTGTCCTCGAGCCGCTCGCGCTCCTCGGCGTCGGGCGCGTCCGGGTTCGCCACGCGGCGCACCGCGGAGAAGCCGGTGGTCGCGCTGGCCGTCGGGGACCGGGTCACGCACGACCAGTTCGGGCTCGGCACGGTCGTCGCGGTCAAGGGCACGGGCGGGAACGCGGAGGCGACGATCGACTTCGGCGACACCAAGCCGAAGCGGCTGCTGCTGCGGTACGCGCCGGTGGAGAAGCTGTAGACGGGGAAGGGCCCCCGCTGCTCGGCGGGGGCCCCGTTTCCGTGACCGTTACGTGGGATCGAGCCCGTGGCTGCGCAGCCACGGCAGGGGGTCAATGGCCGGTCCGCCCGCGGGCCGCACCTCGAAGTGCAGGTGCGGGCCGGTGGAGTTGCCGGAGTTGCCCGAGTAGGCGATCGGCTGGCCGGCCTTGACGGTCGTACCGGGAGCCACGCGGTAGCTGGACAGGTGGCAGTACCAGGTCTCCGTGCCGTCCTTGGCCGTCAGGATCAGCATGTTGCCGTAGGCGTTGTTCCACTTGGTGGTGACGGTGCCGTCGGTCGCGGCCATCACCGTGGTGCCGTAGGCGACGGGGAAGTCGATGCCCGTGTGCACGGACATCCAGTTCACGCCCGCCTGGCCGAAATAGGCGCTGAGCCCCTTCTGGATGACCGGCAGCACGAACTTGGGGCGCAGCCGCTCCTTGAGCGCGGCCTCCGCGGCCGCCTTCTTCTTGTCCTGCTCCTGCTGAGCCTTGAGGTCGATCCGCTCCTGCGTACGGCTCGCCCGGTCGGCGAAGTCGTCGGCGCCGGCCGACAGGGTACTGAGCTGGGTGTCCAGCTTGCTGTTGGCGACCGACGGCTTGACCGCGTGGGCGTCCGAGGCGGAGGCCGTGGTGTCCTTGCCGCCGTCGTCGGTCAGCGCGCCGACGGAGGCGGCGGCGATCCCGGCGACCCCCATCACACAGACCGAGGGCACGGCGACGGTCAGCAGGGCGGAGCGCTTGGCGGGCGTACGGCGCCGGGAACGCGCCGCCCCACGGGAGCCCGCACGGCTCACCGGAGTCGGGGTGACCTCTTCCTGGTCGTCCAACAGCTCCAGGACGGCAGGCAGTTCACCGGTCGAGGCCGACTCGCCGTCGGCGGAGGACTGCTCGGTGAAAGCGGAGTCCTCGTAGGGCGGTTGCTCGAAGGCCTCGGTCGCCTGCGGGTCGCCGACCTGCTCGAACGTGGCGGTCGCCTGCTGATCGAACGGTTCGGCGGTCTGCTCGGGCATGGCCGGCACGGCCTGTTCGCCGGAGTTCCACTGCGTGGCGTCGTACGCGCCGGTGTCGAAGGTGTGGGTGCCCCAGGCCCACTGCTGTGTGGGGTCCGCGCCGCCGGACGGGTCGGGCTGCAGCCAGGCGCTCGCGTCCCATTGTCCGCTGACGTCGTGTCCCGTGACCTGCGCGGGGACCGTCCAGGCGGTGGTGTCGTAGGCGCCGGAGTCGTGGGCGGTGTGCGGCTGCGCGGCGTACGCGCCGTAGGCGGAGGTCTGGACGGTGCCGTTCTGCCAGTGCGTGGTGCCGTAGGCGCCCGTGTTGTGCGTGCCGCCCGGGAGACTGCCGTAGAGAGGGTCCGTGCCGAAGGCCGAGGCGGTCACGGAACCGTCCGTGAAACCGGTGGCGTCGTAGCCGCCGTGCGTGGTGAAGTCGCCGTACGGGGCTTCCTGGGTGTCGTACGTCGCGTAGTGCGTGGCGGAGGCGTCGGAAGCCGGGGCCGGGGTGGTCATGGTCCCCGACGGGTGACGGTCGTTCACCAACTTCTCTTTCGCCTCGACAACAGGGGCTGCCAGAGCAGTGCGGTGACAGTACCCGGCGGTATACGGGCGTGACAATCTTCGGCCGGTTTCGCGTGGGCCGGAAACGGGCATTCAGCGGTGTTTCGGGGACGTCGGGATGCGGGCTTGGCCTTTTGTTCGATGAGTGTTCGATGTGAGACGGCCGTATGTCACCGGTGAGCGGGCTGTGCGGCGCCCCTGTCCTCGCCCTCTCGAGCCCCCGCCGGCGGCCGGCTCAGGCCACCGTGAGCCCCTCCGTGACGCGGTCCCCGGGCCGGGGGGCGTCCAGCGCCTCGCGTATCCCGGCGGCCACGGCGGGGTGCAGGGGCAGGGCGAGATGCCCGATGCCGGTCACCCGGACGTTCTGCGCGTCGAGGTCGGCGTGCTCCAGGCAGGCCGACTCCAACGGGTCCATCAGGGAGTCCAGGTCGCTCCAGAAGCTCACGAACCGCGTACGGCAGCCGGGGGCCGGCCGGGACAGCTCCTCGATCACCTCCGAGCCGGGCCGCATCTGGCGCACGATCGGATGGGCGTCGGCCAGCGGCGCCACCCGGGTCCCGGAGTGCGGGGTGCCGAGGGTGACCAGCGTGCGAACCCGCAGGTCCCCGCCCAGGCACTGCACGTAATACCGCGCGATCAGCCCGCCGAGGCTGTGCCCCACGATGTCGATCCGGGTGCTGCCCGTGCGCTCGCAGATCTCCTCCACATGCCGGCCGAGCAGTTCGGCGGCGGTGCGGATGTCGCAGGTCAGGGGGGAGTAGTTGAGCGATTCGACCCGCTGCCTGCCGTGCTGGGCCAGATTGCGGCGCAGCAGCACGAACACCGAGCGGTTGTCGATGAAGCCGTGCAGCAGCACGACCGGCGGACCGGGGCGGACCGGCAGTTGCGCGGTGCCCTCGCCCGCGGGCAACTCCGGGGTGCGGCGCTCCTGGATCAGACCGGTCGGATACAGCAGGAGGTGCCCGGCCAGGATCGCGGCCTCCAGGGCGGTCGCCTTCAGCAGCGCCATGGACAAACCGGCCAGTCTGCCCGGCCACAGGCGGCGGCAGAGCGGGAGGAAGAGTGGCAGTACCCCGGTGACCTTCATGGCCGACCTCCTGTCGGCACACCGGAGGACGGCTCGATCCCCCGTGTGCCCTCATGTCCCACCGTGTGATTTCCCCCTCGCTGCGCACCGTAAAACTGCCCGTTGCGGGATGCTGGAGATAACGTTCGTTCACTTCGCGACGGGTGGCGGAACGCGCCAAAAGTGCGGTACTTGTCGTTACGGACGGAAGCGATCGCTTCCGTGGTCGTTTGATGGAGGCAGTGATGGTTGTGGCAGCCGGTCCGATCCGCGTGGTGGTCGCCAAGCCGGGGCTCGACGGCCACGATCGAGGGGCCAAGGTCATCGCGCGCGCCCTGCGCGACGCCGGCATGGAAGTCATCTACACCGGGCTGCACCAGACGCCGGAACAGATTGTCGACACCGCCATCCAGGAGGACGCCGACGCGATCGGCCTGTCCATCCTCTCCGGCGCGCACAACACCCTGTTCGCCGCGGTCATCGAGCTCCTCAAGGAACGCGAGGCCGAGGACATCCTCGTCTTCGGCGGCGGCATCATCCCCGAGGAGGACATCCCGCCGCTGAAGGAGAAGGGCGTGGCGGCGATCTTCACGCCGGGGGCGACGACCGCGTCCATCGTGGAGTGGGTGCGGGAGAACGTCCGTCAGCCGGCCGCCTCCGGGGGCTGAGTCGGCGCAGCGGTGCGCGGGGGCAGTGGCTCCCGCGTGCCCACGGCGGCGTCCGGCGTCAGTTCGCCGGCCATCGCCGCACGCAACCGCAGTGTCGTGACGAGTCTCTGGAACGCCTCCGCCCAGTAGCCCCCGGCGCCCGGCGCGGCATCCTCCCGCTCGTCGGGTATCGCCAGCAGCGCCTCCAGCCGGGCGGCCTCCGCCGGGTCCAGACAGCGCTCCGCGAGTCCCATCACGCCGCTGAAGCTCCATGGGTAACTCCCCGCGTCCCGCGCGATGTTCAGGGCGTCCACCACGGCCCGGCCCAGCGTCGGAGCCCACGGGACCGCGCACACCCCGAGCAGCTGGAACGCCTCCGACAGGCCGTGGGTCGCGATGAATCCGGCGACCCACGCGGCCCGTTCCGCCGGCTCCAGCGCGGCCAGCAGTTTGGCCCGCTCCGCCAGGGACACCGCCCCCGGACCGCCCGCCTCCGGCGCCGAGGGGGAGCCGAGCAGCGCCCTCGACCACTCCGCGTCCCGCTGCCGCACCGCCGCCCGGCACCAGGCCGCGTGCAGCTCGCCCTGCCAGCCGTCCGCGACCGGCAGCGCCACGATCTCCCGCGGCGTCCGGCCGCCGAACCGCTCCCGCCAGGTGCCGAGCGGTGCGGCCTCCACCAACTGCCCAAGCCACCATGACCGTTCTCCTCTGCCAGCAGGGGGTGTGGCCACCACACCGTCCCGCTCCATGGCGGAGTCGCACTCGAGTGGCGCCTCGACCACGGTCACCGGCGAGTTCCCCGTACGATCGACGGCCACACATGCGGTCGCCCGTATGGCCATGCGCGCGGCGAGCGCCGAACCGGGCAGCGCCGACAGCAGCTCCGCCGCCGTCGCCCGCACATTGCGGCTGCGGTCGCCCAGCGCCTGCTCCAGGAACGGCTCGTCCGTCGCGGACAGGCCCGTGCGCAGCGAGTCCAGGAACATCAGCCGGTCCTCCGCCCGCTCCGCCGGCCAGGTCCCGGCCAGCAGGTCACGGGCGAGCGCGGGAGCACGGGCGCGCAGCGCGCCCAGCAGGGCCACCCGCTCGGCGAACAGTCCCTCCTGCCAGAGCCGGCGCACCGCCTCGGCGTCCTCGGGGCCGGGCAGCGCCGCGCCGCCGCCGGGGGCCGAGCGCAGGGCGAAGCGCCAGTCCGGGTTGAGCCGGGCCAGCCACAGCGCTCGCGGGCCCGCGAACGCCAGCGCCGCCGGGCGCAGGTCCGTACGGCCCCGGGCCGCGTCCAGCAGCGCCGGAAGGGCCTGTGCGGGGGCCGCGTACCCGTGCGCGTTGGCCGCCGCGAGCCACTGCGGGAGCAGCTCCATCAGGTCCGGGGAGCTGCCCCGCCGGCCGCCGCCCGTGCCACCGGAACGGTCGGCCAGCAGCGTGGCCAGCCTGCGCGCCGCGGCCGCGGGCAGGGCGGGGC
>NZ_JBSGDB010000090.1:0-23332 GCF_053602155.1 Streptomyces sp. NPDC004561 | reverse complement strand
CCGCCGTGCTGCTCCTGGATCTCGATCATGCGCTGGAGGAGCGGGTCACGGGGATCGATCAGGTCGTCGCCGAGGAGCACCGCGAAGGGCTCGTGGCCGACGTGCGGGGCGGCGCACAGCACGGCGTGGCCGAGGCCCCTGGGGTCGCCCTGGCGGACGTAGTGCATGGTCGCCAGGTCGCTGGACTCCTGCACCTTCGCGAGCCGTTCGGCGTCGCCCTTCTTCTCGAGGGCCGACTCCAGCTCGTAGTTGCGGTCGAAGTGGTCCTCGAGCGGACGCTTGTTGCGACCGGTGATCATGAGGACGTCGTCGAGCCCCGCCGACACGGCCTCCTCGACCACATACTGGATCGCCGGCTTGTCGACGACCGGCAGCATCTCCTTGGGAGTGGCTTTGGTGGCCGGCAGGAACCGGGTACCGAGGCCCGCCGCCGGGATGACGGCCTTGGTGACGGCGGGGCGGGGAAGCATGTGGTGCTCGTCTCTCTCGTTCTGCATGTCAGGCCCCGATGAGGCCACGCTCACCGGTCGGCTGCTGCGGAATGCGCGCCAAGGTGCGGGCGGCCGGCGCGGGCGCCGGGGTCCGCTCGTCCAGCGGCAGCACCGCGGGCGCGGGCTCCTCGCCGAGGAAGAGACGGCGCACCACGCGCTCCGCCGCGTTCCCGTCGTCGAACTGCACGAACCGCTCGCGGAACGCGGCCCGCAGCCCGGCCGCCTCGGCGCTGTTCCAGGCACCGGAGCGGAAGGCCTCGATGAGCTCGTCCTCCGAGGTCGCGGTCGCGCCAGGGGTCTCGCCCGGCTGCCCGGAGAGAATGTCGAAGTAGACACCGCGAGCCTTGCGGTAGACCTCCCAGTCGTCCGCGTAGGTGACGATCGGGCGGTCGAGGCACGCGTAGTCGAACATGATGGAGGAGTAGTCGGTGATCAGCGCGTCGGCGGCCAGGCACAGGTCCTCCACCACCGGGTACGTCGACACGTCCTTGATCAGCCCGCGCTCCTGGAGCGTCTCCAGCCGGGGGTCGGCACCGTAGAAGTAGTGGGTGCGCACGAGAACGACGTAGTCGGGGCCCAGCTCGCGGCAGAACCGCTCCAGATCGATGCGGGGCACGTAGCCCTTCTGGTAGTCGCGCACCGTCGGGCAGTAGAGGACGGCGGTCTTGCCCTGATCGATGCCGAGTTCACGGCGGATCCGCAGGACGTCGTCACCGGTGGCCCGGAAGTAGACGTCGTTGCGCGGGTAGCCGTACTCGACCGTCTCGAACGCGCAGGGGTACACCCGCTCCCAGTTCTCGGTGGAGTGCTGGTTGGAGGTGAGGCTGAGGTCCCACTTGTCGGCCCGCTCCAGCATCTTGGCGAAGCTCATGTTCTTGGCCGCCGCCGGATACTTCTGCTGGTCGATGCCCATCTGCTTCAGCGGGGTGCCGTGATGGGTCTGCAGGAAGACCTGCTCGGGGCGCTTGACGATGTTGTTCGGGAAGTTGACGTTGTTGACGAGGTACTTGGCCCGGGCCATGACCTCCCAGTAGCGCGGCGAGTTGGCCACCACGTAGTCGACGCCCGCCGGGACGGTGTCCGCCAGGTCGCGCCGCACGACCCAGACGCCGCGGACGTTCGGGGCGAGCTCCTTCGCCTTGTGGTAGATGGCCGCCGGGTTGCAGGCGACACCGCGGTTCCAGTAGGCCGCGTAGACCGCGAGGTTCTCGTCGACGGGGCGACGCAAGTGCAGCTGGTACAGCCGGTTGTAGGCGGTCTTGCCGAGCTTGGTCTTGAACTTGGCGGCCCGCTGGATCACCTGGTGACGGGTGTTGCTGGCGGCCATCACCGCCGCGTAGGCCGCGTAGGAACCGCGGTCCAGCAGCTGGAACTTGGTGCCCGGGGTGCCCTCAGGCACGACGAAGCCCTTGGGCTTGAAGCGCCTGTAGTTCGCGGCCGACAGCTTGAAGAACTCCGCCCGGTCCTTGGGGACGATGCGGTCCTCGCGGTCCAGGGTGAACAGGAAGTGGCTGGCCGCACGCTCGAACAGCAGCGCCCGCACTGGCTCCAGGTCGGGGCGCTCGTCGAGGAACTCGAAGAGGCGCTGGTACTGCTCGAAGATCCCGAAGTGCTTGCGGCCGGGCGTGCGCATGGAGTTGCCCTGGCGGCGCTGGCGGTACTCGACGCAGACCTGGTCCGTGGCGGCGATGGTCTGCGCGGTCAGCATGGTCTTGTAGACCATGAGGGCATCCTCGTAGATGCCGTCGGTGAAGGTGAAGTTGTGGTCGTCGACGTAGAACTCACGGCGGTAGGCGCGGTTCCAGACGACGGCGAACATCGTGAGGAACTCGGGGCGTTCGAGCGCCGTGAAGACGTCCGTGCCCGCTCCGGCGAGGAGTTCGCCGGCCGCGCTCGCCTGGACCTTGTTGTTCCAGTAGGTGCGGACGTGGTTGAGCAGCAGGATGTCGGGGTTGTCCGTGACCTCGAGGCGGTCGGCTATCGCCTGGAGCGCGCCGTCGGCCAGGGTGTCGTCGCTGTCGAGGAAGAGGATGTACTCGCCGCGCGCCTTCAGCGCACCGGCGTCCCGCGCCTTGCCTATGCCCCGGTTCTCCTCGAGGTGCACGGGTATGACGCGGTCGTCCAGGGCCGCGTACTCATCGAGTATGCGGCCGCAGGAGTCCGGGGAGTGGTCGTCGATGGCGACGATCTCGAAGTCCTCGAAGGACTGGTTGAGTATGGAATCCAAGCATGCGCGCAGATATCCCTGAACTTTATAAACGGGGACGACCACGCTTATTTTCGGCGAAGCGCTTCCATTCGCGAAAGGCATGCTTGGAGCTCCTGGACTGTCGGTCAGGCGCAACCGCGCCCCGCTGCTGACATGGGGTACGGGAGGCGATAGGCACAAGGAGTGCGAGGTTAAGGTTGGTTTAAGAGTACCCTAACGTCACTCGCGGGATGTTCTTACCATGGCCCTTCCGTTGCTGGTCAGCCGGGTGTGGTGGGACTCACGCGGGTTCACGGTTACGCTCAGATCAGGACATCCTTGTAATAAATGCTCGCCCTCTTACTCTGGTCCGTGTCGGACGTGTAGGAGGCGAAGCCGCTGCAGAGGCGGACCGCCTGGGGGTTGCTGGGATCGGGGATCTGGATTGCCATGCCCTCGGGCTCGCGGTAGAGCAGGGTGTAGGCGGCCTTGGTGAGCTTCTGCTCGACCAGGGTGCCGGTGTTCCAGTCCACCGAGGTGATGTAGGTGTTGCCGGTCGGCGAGACCGATCCGTCCGAGCCGTAGGCGGAGCCGGCCAGCAGGTAGAGGTAGTTGCCGTAACTCGTGAAGCCCTGGAAGGTGTCGGTGTATCCGGGCTGGAGGTCGGCGGGCTGGGCCGCGTCGGCGAGGGTGCTCCTGCTGCCCGACTTGAAGGCGGCGAGGTCGTACAGCCGGAAGCGGAAGGCGCCGTTGACCCGGCAGCGGACCGCGAGCCGGTTGTTGACCGGGTCGACGGCACAGGTGGTGCGGTCGACGCCGCTTTCCAGGGTGTACTGGGTGAGCGCGGGTGAGTCGGCGGTGAGAACAGTGCCGTTGGCGAATTCGAACCGGGCGATCCGGTCGCCCCATCCGGTGTAGGTGCCGTCTGAATTCGCGGTGCGGACGTTGTGCGTCTCGGTCCACAGAAAAGTGCCGGAAGCAGTGGATTCGACACCGATCTGCACGCCGTGCCCGAATCCGCGGAGATACATGGTGCCGAGAATGTTCCCGGACGTGTCCAGCCGCGTCAGGACCAGGTCGCCATTGGCCTCGCGGTCGGCGCCGGAGTAGGTCTGCGTCTCTCCGGGGAGCTGGAGCCCGCCGTCGACCAGCTGCACGGTGAAGAGGTGACCGCGGGTGTTGTCGAAGGCGAAGGACTGCAGCACGCGCGTGCCGGTCAGCGCCACTTCACGCAGAAGCGCGGTGGAGCCGGCGGTCAGGTCGAACCGTTTGCCCGCCGGTACCGAGCCGGGAGTGGCGTCGTTCTGTGCCGTGCGGCGGGAGTGCGTGACGGCCTGCGCCGCACCGACGGCGACGGCCGGTACGGCTGCCGCGCCGATGACGGCGCCCCCCGTGCGGAGAAAGCGTCTGCGATCGAGCATGGCGATGGAACCCCCCAGAGGCCAAAAAGAGAAAAGCGCCAATGTCCGCGCCTTTGGCGTGCAAAAGGGACATGCCGTGCCAAGGGGGAGCTGGCTGGATTGCTGGCCGGTAATTAAAGCACCCGGGAATCGATCGCGGTAGCAACGTGAGAACTGGATGTTCCGTTGGTCATGAGAGCGCAAATATTCCGCCAAGGCGTGGATGATGTTTGAGAGATCGTAGACCGTTTTATTTGGGAATGATCATATTAAGGTTCTGGTTAATCTCCGCCCTGCGTGTGTTCGCCATGTGTTGGCTTTGTGCTGCCCGGCATCGCGAAACCGCTCTTTTTGACCGTTTGAGGTCGATTTCGGCCAGAGGGGTGGGGGGTTCGTGATGCGTGCGTCGTACAGACGCGGCTTCGTCGTAGCGGTCTCCAGTGCTTTGTTGTCAGGTCTCATGTCCGCTCCGGCGTTCGCCGCGGCCGTCGCTGTGGCCAAGCCGAAGGACAGGACCGTCAGCGTGCCGGCGGGCAAGGGCGCCAAGGTGCCCGAGCAGCAGGCGGAGCCGACCATGACCAAGGCGCCGAAGGTCGCCTGGCCCAAGGGGGTGACCGCCCGGGTCCACCTCGCGAAGGCCCCGGCCGGACATGCCCTGGCCGTGTCGCCGTCGGGCACCGTCGTCGACGGCTCGGCCGGCAGCGCCGCGGCCAAGTCCGCGGTGGTGTCGGTCCAGACCCCGACGGCAGCCCAGGTCCGCACCGCCGGCCTGCCGCCGCAGACCGCGTTCGCGCTCGGCCAGAAGGCGGCCAAGGACGCCGTCGCCGGGAGCAGGAAGCTCGACTTCTCCCCGTCCGGCGGCACCCCCGGCGACGTCGACGTGCAGGTCCTGGACCGCACGAAGATCAAGGCGATCGGTGGCGTGGGCATGGCCCTGCGTCTGACCCGCAAGGACAGCAAGCCCGCCCCCGGGCCGGTCGGCGTCACCGTCGACTACAACGCCTTCAAGAACGCCTACGGCGGCGACTTCGCCTCCCGGCTGCGGCTGGTGCAGATGCCGGCCTGTGCCCTCACCACACCGAAGAAGCACGGCTGTTCCCCGGACACCCGCCGCTACCTGCCGGTCCACAACGACGTGAGGTCGGGCAGGCTGACGGCGACGGTGTACGCCGACGCGGACCCCGCCGCGACGGCCGCCACCCCGAAGTCCGGCGTCATGATGATGTCGGCCGCGACCACGGACACGGTGACGGCGCTGACGGCCGGCTCGTCGTCGGACGACGGTGACTACCGGGCCTCCACGCTGAGCCCGACCGGCAAGTGGGACGTGTCGACGGGCTCCGGAGACTTCACCTACGACCTGCCGATCACCCTGCCGAAGGCGCCGTTCGGCGCGACGCCGGACCTGTCCCTGTCGTACGACTCCCAGTCGGTCGACGGCCGTACCTCGGCGACGAACAACCAGGCTTCCTGGGCCGGCATGGGCTGGGACCTGAACGTCGGCTATATCGAGCGCAAGTACAAGAACTGCTCGCAGGACGTCAACAACACCGTGGGCGACATGTGCTGGCAGTCGCCGAACCACAGCACCGAGCCCGACGGCGCCGAGTACACCATCAGCCTCAACGGGGTGAACTCGGCTCTCATCCAGGACGGCAACGGCACCGGCTCCTACCACGTGCAGGACGACCCGGGCTGGCGCGTGCAGCATCTGACCGGCGGCCACGGCGCGGACGACGAGTACTGGGTGATCTCCTCCCAGGACGGCATGCGCTACTACTTCGGCTGGGGCCGCGCCGAGCGCACCGGCGACCCGACCCACTCCGTGCTCACGGTCCCGGTGGCCGGCGACGACGCGGGCGAGCCCTGCCACGACCAGTTCCCGGAGCCCTGCACCCAGGCCTGGCGCTGGAACCTGGACCGCGTGGTCGACCCCAACGAGGTCGAGAACGCCTACTTCTATGACAAGCAGACCAACTACTACCGCTCGGTCATCAACACCGACAAGGCCCGCCAGTACGACGCGGCCGGCTACCTGACCCGCATCGAGTACGGCTGGGCCTCCCAGATCCCCGGCGCGAAGCTGCCCGCCAAGGTCGAGCTGAGTCATGTCGGCCGCTGCGTGGAGCGGATGAGCTACGACGACCCGCTGGGCAAGGAGCCGCCGGCCTGCCCGGGCATCTCCTCCAACCCCAGCTCGTACCCGGACGTGCCCACCGACCTGATGTGCGACGGCACCGCGGCGGACAACTACTGCGCGGGCAAGACGTACTACCCCACGTTCTTCACCACCGACATGCTGTGGGACATCAAGACCTACGTCAGCGACGACGGCGGTACGACGTGGGACCCGGCGATGCAGTACCAGATGAAGTACGGCCTGCCCGATCCCTCCGGCTCCGTCGGCAAGACCCTCTGGCTCGACTACGTCCAGCGCGAGGGCTACGGTGACGGCCCCGACGAGCGTCTGCCGGTCATCAACTTCAACGGCGAGTGGCTGGACAACCAGGTGGGCTCGTCGACCCTCAACTTCCGCCGGGTCGACAAGATCTACGGCGACCTGGGCTCGGTGACCTCCGTCAGCTACAGCCAGCCCGACGCCTGCGACATCAACAGCCTGCCCAGCGAGGCCTCGAACACCGAGGACTGCTTCTGGCAGAAGTGGACGCCCGAGGGCGACAGCACGGCCAAGACGGGGTGGTTCAAGAAGTACCTGGTCAGCCAGGTCTCCGTGGACCCGGGCGTGGGCCAGGGCGCCAACACCGACGGTGACCCGGTCATGACGACGCGGTACGAGTACCACGGCGGCGCCGGCTGGCGGTTCACCAACGACCCACTGGTCCCGGATTCCGACGAGACCTGGTCCGAGTGGCGCGGCTACCCGCAGGTCGAGGTCTTCACCGGCACCAAGAGCAACGCGGCCTCCACCTACTACTGGCTCTACCGGGGCCTGGACGGCGACCGCACCTCCAAGACCGACACCTCCGCCACCCGCAGCGTCTCCGTCACGGACGGCTACGGCACCTCCTGGACCGACTCGGCGTGGCTGGCCGGCAACACCCTGGAGTCCTCCCAGAGGGACGGCGACGGCAACTCGCACGAGCGCGTCCGCAAGGAGTACTGGGTCCACGACACCGCCCACTACGACGGCCTGCCCGACGCGCGCTTCGTCCGCGAGAGCAAGACCACGACCGACACGCTGACCTCTCAGGGCTGGCGCGAGAGCGTCGTCAACGACGAGTACGACGACACGTCGTCCACCAGCACGACCTACGGTCTGCCCCTGCGTACCAACGACTGGGGCGAGGTCAACGTCGACGACAACCGCTGCACCACCTACGGCCGTGCGTACAACACGTCGAACTTCCCCGACTCCGACGTCAAGCGCTGGATGGTCTTCCAGGACGAGGAGCGCCACTACGCGGCCGACTGCGCCTCCCGTACCCCGGACAACCAGGACTCCTACAAGGTGACCCTGTACGACGGGTCGACGTCCGTCGCGGACAACGACACCAAGCTGGTCGACGGCAATCCGACCGAGGTGCAGGTCTTCACGGACGCCTCCACCCACCGCTCCTCCCGGGCCGACTATGACGGCGCAGGCCGGGTCATCGCGACCTACGACGGCAAGAACAACAAGGCCACGACGACGTACTCACCGAACACCACCTGGCCTACCGACGGCGTCACGGTCATCACCCCCGATCCGGGCGGCGGCACCGGCTCTTTGACGACGACGACGTGGTACTCACGCCTGTGGGACACTCCGTACAAGATCCTTGACGCCAACGGACACACCACCCGTATCGTCCTCGACTCCGTCGGCCGCTCCAGCCAGGTCTTCCGAGCCACGGAGATCGGCAACTACCCGAGCGGCGATCCGTCGGTCCGGTTCACGTACACCGTTCCGACCGGCACCAACGGCGACGGCGTGCCCGACACGGTCACCGGTCCGGCGAAGGTCACCAGCGGCGTTCTCCAGTCGGCCGGTACCTGGGTCAACTCCTACTCCTACTACGACGGGCTGGGCCGGGTTCGCGAGTCTCAGTCCATGGCGCCGGACGGCTCCGGGCGTGACGTGGTGTCCACCCGATACGACACTTCTGGCAACGTCACCGGCGCCTCTGCTCCCTTCTACAACTCCGGCGACGCGGGCTCCGGCATGGTGTTGCCCACGGTTGCCGACCTGCCCTCCTACTCCGACCCGATCTTCGACTGGGCGGGCCGGACCACGGAGACGCAGATCCTGGTCAACGGCACCCCCCAGGCGACGGGTCACACCCGCACCTATTACTTCGGCGACCACACCACCACCGTCCCGGCCTCCGGCGAGCGCACCGATACCTACACGGACGTGTACGGCCAGACGACGAAGATCGTCGAGCACGGCCCGAGCGGTGCGCAGACGACGTCGTACGTCTATGACCGCAGCGGCAATCTGAAGACGGTGACCGACGCCAAGGGGAACCCCACGGGCTACACCTACAACTGGGCCGGTCAGCAGACCGCGAAGAGCGACCCGGACGCCGGCTCGACCTCGACGACGTACGACGAGAACGGTCTGGTGGCGACCACCACCGATGCCAACGGCACGACGGTGGCGTACAACTACGACACACTGCAGCGGCCCACCACGGTCACCCAGGGCTCGACGACGCTCCAGCGGCTGACGTACGACACCGCTCCGGACGGAAAGGGGCAACCGGCCTCGGCTACGACCTACGCGAACGGCCAGGCCTACACCTCGACCATCACCGGGTACGACGAACGCGGCCGGGTGCAGGGCAAGACCTACACCATCCCCGACGACGGCTCGGGTTTCGCAGGCACGTACACATTCGGCCTCGGCTACGACCTCGCCGACCACCAAACGTCCGTGGGCTACCCGTCGGCCGGTGGTCTGCCGGCCGAGACTGTGAAGACCTCCTACACGGACCAGGGACGGCCGTCGCAGGTCTCCAGCCCGCTGGCCACGTACCAGTCGGCCTTCGGCTACGACCGTCTCGGCCGCCTGGACGCCCGCACCTTCGATACGGGTGGCACCGACGCGACCGTCAACCGTGCCTACACCTTTGACGACAGTAACGGCAGCGGTGCGCTCGCCGACATCAGCACGACGGTGACGGCCGGCGGCACGACGAAGGTAGCGCAGGACGACACGTTCACACGTGATCTGTCCGGCCAGCTCACCGGCGTCACCGACGGCGTCACCAAGCAGAGTGAGTGCTACGCGTACGACGAGCTCAACCGGCTCGCCCACGCGTGGACCACGGAGGCGGCCGACGGTTGCACGGGCGCCGCCACACCGGACCTGAGCAGCAGTCTCGACCCGTACGACACCAGGTACACGTACGACGAGGTCGGCAACCGGCTCTCGGAAACGGACGCCACCCCCTCGGGGCCCTCGACCCGGACATACACCTACCCGGGCTACAGCGCGGACGGATCCAGCTACACGGCGGGCCAGGCCCACCCGCACGCCGTGACCAAGGCGGGATCGGACAGCTTCGGCTACGACAAGGCCGGGCAGATGACCTCCCGTACGGTGGACGGCGTCTCGTCCGACCTTGCGTGGAATGCCCAGAACCGGGTCAGCAGCATCACCGAGCACAAGAAGGACGGCGACAAGGTCTCGACCTATGTGTACGACGCCGACGGCAACGTCCTGCTGCGGACCTCGCCGACGGAGAACGTCCTTTACATAGGTGGCGAGGAACTGCACGAGACGGGCGCCGGCGTACAGGCGACGCGTCTGTACGCCGCCGCGGGCACAACGGTAGCGATGCGTGTCGCGGACGGCAGCGCCAACGGCAAGCTCACATGGCTTCTCAGCGACAGCCAGGGGTCGACATCCCTGCTCATCACGGCGAGCGGTGACGTCACGCGACGCCGGTACAAGCCGTTCGGCGAGGCACGCAGCACCGGCGGCGACCTGCCGGCAGGGCTCGACCGGGGTTTTCTGGGCAAGGCCGAGGACGACAGCACCTCGCTGTCCCTCCTAGGTGCGCGCATGTACGATCCAGCCACCGGCCACTTCCTCAGCCCTGATCCGCTCGTCTCGCCGGGCGAGCCGCAATCGCTGAACGCGTACGCCTACAGTGCCGACAACCCGGTCTCCTACAGCGACCCCTCGGGTCTTCGGTTGATGTGCGGCTTCGGCGACGAGCCCAGCTGCCCGAAGAACGACCGAAACGGTGACGGGTTCCCCGACCACCCGACGGGCGCCCGCAGCGGCCACTCCGGCGGATCTGTCAAGCACTACGTCAACATCAGCCCGCACGTCAGTGTCTCCACGCTGAACAGGAACTACAAAGCGCTGGTCGTCGCCTGGGGCGACACGGTCGACCAGCTGGGACACGCTCCGAAGGACGCGGCAGAGGAATACCGCTACTGGACCAGTCTCTGTACACTCCACGACGACCTCTGCCACGGCCAACTCGCCTACCGGTTCGCGGCTGCGGGCACCGGCGAGATGGCGCACGAGGACACCCTCAAGGGTGGCGCGATCCTGATCTCGGCTACGGGGGTGGTGCGCAGTCTGAAGGACCCGATGTCGCTGCGGGGAATCAGCCGAAGCGATTTCCAGGAGCTTGCCGAAGACGCTGGATTCGTACGCGAGGATCCACCGAACCCGGCGGCGATCACAGGCGGCGACGGCGATCTCTACAGAATTCCTGGGCAGAAGGGCGTGGCCTTCCTGTACGAATCGGGTGACCCCTCGGGGGATTTCCCTGAAGGAAATGTCCATCTCGGCCCGTACATCAAGATGCAGGCCGGCGGGAAGCTGGTGGGGAACAAGAAGGGTTGGAGCGGTCGGGTACCTGCCGAAGGCAATCCTAATCCGCCCGACTTCAAGGAGATTCCGCCAAGGGTCCTGGGCTGGCTCGATGAAAGCGTTCCGAGCACGCCAGTGAATGACGGAATCATCGATTTCCCTGGGGAGGGTGCTGGCCCTCCGTAGTCTGAAGGTCTGTTAGCATGGCGAGCCGCCGGCTGATTCTCGGAATCGCCGGCGGCTCGTCATGTGCGAACTGACCCTGTGCATCGCATCACGAAAGGCAATCGAGGTGGAATCGCCGTGGAAAATTCCAGACCGCCGTACGAGCGGCTGAGCTATGGTGCATGCGATGTCGATGAACTCATTGACAAATTGCTCGACGTGGGGGACAACTGGCCCTTCGTGGCCGCGTCGCACCTGATCTGCGAACACCGAGAATGGCTGCACAAGCCGGACTTCTACCGGTTCCTCATCACCGGCGAGAAGGCGGGGCGCCGGTGGGTCGGGATCTATTGGCCGGATATCCATAGCGAACTCAAGGCAGGCACCGTCGAGGGCAGCCACGAGGACCTGTTCATCCTCAAGGTGGGGGCCAGCATCACGCTGGATCACCCCATCCGTCTCGCCACCGATCCGGGGAATCTCTCCGACCGTGCCCTGCTGGCTGTCATGCGCGCGATCGCCTTCATGCAAGGCATGGAAGAGGATGTCGTGGACGACTGCTGCCCGCTCGACGAGTAGGACGGCCCTGCCGAAATCATGGCGGGCAGCCCGGCGCTCCCGGTGAGATGCTGCGTCCGCCCACCGAAACCCCAGCGCACCGAAGGTTCTGGGTCGCGTACATTGCGCATCAGGTTGCCGTCCGGGACGAGCCGCACGTGAAACGCACCGAGGTCGCGCGCAGGCGTGAACCGAGGCGCAGGTGAAAGAGGTAGGGGCAAGGTGGCAAGCGCAAGGCAGGCCGTACACGAAGCCCGCAGGATCGTCGTCAAGGTCGGGTCCTCCTCGCTGACCACGGCCGCCGGAGGGCTCGACGCCGACCGGGTCGACGCGCTGGTGGACGTGCTCGCCAAGGTCCGCAGCGGCGGCGAGCGGGAGGTCGTCCTCGTCTCCTCCGGTGCCATCGCCGCCGGACTCGCCCCGCTCGGTCTGCGCCGCCGCCCCAAGGACCTCGCCCGCCAGCAGGCCGCCGCCAGCGTCGGCCAGGGGCTGCTCGTCGCCCGCTACACCGCCTCCTTCGCCCGCTACGGCGTCCGCGTCGGCCAAGTCCTGCTCACCAGCGACGACATGAGCCGCCGCGCCCACCACCGCAACGCCTCCCGCACGCTCGACAAACTGCTCGCGATGGGCGCCTTCCCGATCGTCAACGAGAACGACACCGTCGCCACCGACGAGATCCGCTTCGGCGACAACGACCGCCTCGCCGCCCTCGTCGCCCACCTCGTCCACGCCGACCTCCTCGTCCTCCTCTCCGACGTCGACGGCGTCTACGACGGCGACCCCAGCCGGCCCGGCACCTCCCGGATAGCCGAGGTGCGGGGCCCGGAGGACCTCGCGGGCGTCGAGATCGGCAGCGCCGGCAAGGCCGGCGTCGGCACCGGCGGCATGGTCACCAAGGTCGAGGCCGCCCGGATCGCGGCCGCCGCCGGCGTCCCGGTGGTGCTGACCAGCGCCGTGCACGCCGCCGAGGCGCTCTCCGGCGGCGACACCGGCACCTACTTCCACCCCACCGGCAGGCGCTCCGCCGACCGGCTGCTGTGGCTCCAGCACGCCTCCACCCCGCAGGGCGCGCTGACCCTGGACGACGGCGCCGTGCGCGCGGTCGTCGAGCGGCGCACCTCGCTGCTGCCCGCCGGGATCGCCGCCGTCGAGGGCGAGTTCAGCGCCGGCGACCCCGTCGAACTCCGCGACGCGACGGGCCGCGCGGTGGCCCGCGGGCTCGTCAACTTCGACGCCAAGGAGATCCCCCTGCTGATCGGGCGTTCGACCCGGGAACTGGCGCGCGAGCTGGGTCCGGCGTACGAACGCGAGGTCGTACACAGGGACGACCTGGTGCTCCTGCACTCGTAAAACGGGACGTAACGACGGCCCCCGGTGGGGGACGTTCCGTAAAACCGCCCCGCGCTGCCGTAGGGCCTGCTCAACTTTGTGTCAGAGACACGTCCCGAGCACTGGGTGAAGGAGGCCGTCGTGAGACGAGTGCGCACTGGGGTGGCAACCCGCGGTGCCCTGACGAGCGTCGCGGCCGGGGACACCTACGAGGAGCCCAAGGACCTGCCCCGGCTGTGGCACGTCACGCTCAGCGTCGCCGGGTCCGACGTCCCCCTGACGGACCTGCGGCGGTCCCTGGAGCAGCTGGCTCACGACCATCCCTTCCTGCTGACCAGCAGATACGCGAGCGACCACGCGGAGATCCGGTACTGGGAAGAGGCCCGCGACCTGCACGACGCGGCCGCCGTCGCCCTGCGCCTGTGGGGCGAGCACCGCCAGACCGCGGGACTGCCCCCGTGGGAGATCGTCGGCCTCGAGGTCATCGACCGCGAGACCTACCACCAGCGCCTCGCCGAGGGCTACGGCCCGCCGCCCGCGACACCGGTGGGGGTCCACCCCTTCTGAGCGCCTCCGGGACCTCGTCTCGCGGTTCGGGATGAACGGTGACCTGCTCGCGCAGCGCACTACCCTTCCCTCATGACCACGCTCTCGCCGTACGACTCGATGTCCCCGGTCACCAGGGCCGCCTACCGGGCCAAGGCCGCCGCCGCCGACCTCGCGCCGCTCCCGCGCGCCGTGAAGGACGACGCGCTGCTCGCCATCGCCGACGCCCTGGAGGTCCGGACCGGCGAGATCGTCGAGGCCAACGCCAAGGACGTGGCCAAGGCCCGGCAGAACGGCACCAGCGAGGCCATCGTCGACCGGCTCACCCTCACCCCCGAGCGGGTCCGCGCCATCGCCTCCGACGTCCGCGACGTCGCGAAGCTGCCCGACCCGGTCGGCGAGGTCGTCCGCGGCTCCACCCTGCCCAACGGCATCGACCTGCGCCAGGTCCGCGTCCCGCTCGGCGTCGTCGGCATCATCTACGAGGCCCGCCCCAACGTCACCGTCGACGCCGCCGCCCTCTGCCTGAAGTCCGGCAACGCCGTCCTGCTGCGCGGCTCCGCCTCCGCCTACGAGTCCAACGCCGCCCTGGTCCGGGTGATCCGGGACGCCGTCGGCGGCGCCGGGCTGCCCGCCGACGCCGTCCAGCTGGTGCCGGGGGAGAGTCGCGAGAGCGTGCGCGAGCTGATGCGCGCCCGGGGCCTGGTCGACGTGCTGATCCCGCGCGGCGGCGCCTCCCTCATCCAGACCGTGGTCAACGAGTCCACCGTCCCGGTCATCGAGACCGGCACCGGCAACTGCCACGTCTACGTCGACGCCCGGGCCGACATCGACACGGCCGTCGAGATCCTCGTCAACTCCAAGGCCCAGCGGGTCAGCGTCTGCAACGCCGCCGAGACCCTCCTCGTCCACCAGGACATCGCCGCCGAGTTCCTGCCGCGCGCCCTGGACGCCCTCGCCGACGCCGGCGTCACCGTCCACGCCGACGAGCGGGTCATGGCCTACGCCGAGGACTCCAAGGCCACCGTGGTCGAGGCCACCCCGGAGGACTGGGAGACCGAGTACCTGTCCCACGACATCGCCGCCGCCGTGGTCGACTCCCTCGACAAGGCCGTCGAGCACATCCGGCTGTGGACCTCCGGCCACACCGAGGCGATCGTCACCACCTCGCAGCAGGCCGCCCGCCGGTTCACCCAACTGGTCGACTCCACCACCGTCGCCGTGAACGCCTCCACCCGCTTCACCGACGGCGGCCAGTTCGGCTTCGGCGCGGAGATCGGCATCTCCACCCAGAAGCTGCACGCCCGCGGCCCGATGGGCCTGCCGGAGCTGACCAGCACCAAGTACATCGTCACCGGCGACGGGCACGTGCGCCGCTGAACGTCCCCCCGGACGGCCGAGCCGGCGCGCGTCCGAAAAGGCGTCTCATCCAGCGGATGAATTTCCATACCGTCTGCGCAAATTGACCCCCCAGGTCTACTCTGGACCCGTGCCGGAGGACGTGGGGGGCACGCCGTTCCCTGACGGCTGGGAGCCCGACGACGACCACGACCGCGGGGTGTCGGACGAAGAGTTCGCCTCCGTGGTCTTCGACGAGGCCTTCGTGCGGGCGGCCACGGTCCACGAGCCGACCGCCGTCGAACGCCTCCTGGCCGCGGCCCAGGCCAGGGCCGAGGCCTCCGAGGCGGAAGCCCGCCGCGCCCACACCAGAGGCGAGCGGTACAGCCCCGAGGGCACCGATCTCGGGCAGGACCGGGACGACGACGACCTCGACGACACCTACCTCCTCGAAGAGGACCACAGTCCCTTCGGGAGCTATGGCAAGCAGGTCCGCTGGCACCGTCCCGTGGCCTGGGTTCTCGCCGTCGTGATGGGCATCGGAATGGTCGCGCTCGCCTTCGCCGCGGTCTACCGCGGTACCTCCTCCAGCACCCGCGACCGGGTGCCCGCCCCCGCCTCGACCGGCCTGGAACAGGGCAGCGCCGCCGCTCCCTCCGTCTCCGCCGACTACTCCCAGCACGCCGCCTCCGCGACCCCGCGCTCCCCCTGAGCGGCCACCCTTGCTTTCTGGTGAGAACCTGTCAGAAGTTGTCGTGTAGCAGGGCGTTTACCCGAGGCCCACGAGACCTACTCTGAAAGTATGGGCGGGCCTGGAGACCCACCGGAGGGGACACCCGAGGGCGGTCCCGGCGGTGCAGAGGACGAGTACCGATCCGTCGTCTTCGACGAGTCGTTCGTCCGCGCTGCCCGCCTCCAGGAGTACTCCGCAGAGGAGCGGATGGCCGACCACGCACCCGCCGTACGCCGCCGGCCGCCCCTGCACCGGGGACTCACCCGGCAGGCGCTGATCCTGGTCGTGCTGATAGCCGTCGCCTTCGGCACGGCGGTCTACATGGGCGTCCGCCACCCGTACAGCGCCGCCCAGGCCCGGCGGTCCGTCGAACCCGTGCGGATGACCGTCATACCCCTCGCCCCCCAGGGCGAGGTGCCCGGCGGGCCGGACGCCGAGACCCTGTACGCGCACAGCCCCGCCGCCCAGTTCGACGTCGGAGCCGAGGGCATACCGCTGCCGGCCTCCCGGGACACCGCCCACTTCTCCGACAGCCAGGTCGTGGCCGCGCTCACCACCGCCAAGGACTACATCGTCCGCTCCTCGCTCTACCCCGAGGTGCTCACCGGCCGCCAGGTCGGCCCCGCCCGGGCCCTCCTCGACTCCGACCAGCTCGACCAGTTCGACCAGAGCTTCGACCACCCGGCGGCGGACGGCCGGCACACCCCCACCGGCTGGCTGGTCCGCCTCGACCCGGCCCGGGCCCAGCTGGCCGACGACCGGATCCGCGTCCAGGGCAGCCTCCAGGCCACCGAGACCGACCCGGCCACGCTGGAGGTCACCGCCGACCACCTCTTCGTCTACGCCCTGCGCCCCACCGGCGTCGCCGGCGCACCCGTGTCCCTCTTCACGGTCCGCCGCGAGCTGACCTTCCGCTTCGACCTCGACGACCTGCGCACCCACCAGGCCCAGCTGGTCTCGGCCTACGTCCAGGCGGGCCCCCTCGCCTGCGCCGAGGACTCCAGCGCCTACCTCCGCCCCCTGCTGGCCGGCCAGAGCGCGCGCAGCGGCGGCCCCGCCGGCACCAACCCCTACGAGTCGGACAGCGCCGCCGCCCTGTGCGGGACGCTGGCCGCCGGGGCCGAGCCGAAGGTGTGAGGCGGGCGCACGTTCACCGCCCCGACAGCCCCGGCCGAGACCGCCCGTCACACCCTGTTGCCGCGCCTCATGAGCGGCTCCGTCGCTACTCGCCGTCCTCCGGAGGCGTGTCCGCCGGGCCCTCCTTCGCCGGGGGCGGGCTCGAGAAGCCGGCGAAGCCGCGGCGGACCCGGCCGCCCAGATCGCCCGCACCGCCCGCTAGGTCCGAGACCAGCTTCATCAGCGGGTCCTTGGACGCCTTCACATCGCTCGCGTAGCTCGACGCCGACTCGCGGAAGGAGTCGCTGACGGAGGTGTCCTTGTCCTCGGTGCGCCGCGGGTAGTGGCCGTCCATGATCCGCTGGTAGTCCCGGGACTCGGCCCACTTCTTCAGCTCGGCCGCCCGCACGGTGGTGAACGGGTGCGAGCGGGGCAGCACATTGAGGATCTTCAGCACGGAGTCGCGCAGATCGCCCCCGGAGTCGTACTCCTCGGCCTGCTCCAGGAACGCGTCCACGTTCATCTCGTGCAGATGGTTGCCGCCCGCGATCTTCATCAGGCCCCGCATCGAAGCCTGGACGTCCTGCCCCACCAGCAGCCCGGCCCGGTCGGCGGACAGTTCGGACTTGCGGAACCACTCCCGCAGGGCCGCGATGATCGTCATGATCGCCAGGTTGCCCAGCGGGATCCAGGCGACCTTCAGCGCGAGACTCGTCAGGAACAGCAGGATCGTGCGGTACACCGAGTGCCCGGACAGGGCGTGGCCCACCTCGTGCCCGACGACCGCCCGCATCTCCTCCTCGTCGAGGAGCTCCACCAGACCCGTGGTCACCACGATGATCGGCTCGTCCAGGCCGATGCACATCGCGTTCGGCTGCGGGTCCTGCGTGACGTACATCGGCGGGACCTTCTCCAGGTCCAGGACGTAACAGGCGTCCAGCAGCATGGCGTGCAGGTGGTCGAACTGCCGCTCGGAGACGCGCACCGAGTCGGACAGGAACAGCAGCCGCAGGCTCCGCTCCGGCAGCAGCCCGCTGAGCGCCTTGAACACGGTGTCGAAGCCGCTCAGCTTGCGCAGCGCGACCAGGGCCGAGCGGTCCGCCGGGTGCTCGTACGCGCGCGAGGAGATTCCCGGGAAGCGTGTGCGCTGCCTGCCGGGCACCCGCTCGTGCCCGTTCCGCTGATGGCTGTCGTCGGACATGTCATCCCCCAGTGCGTGTGAGTGCCCAGTGAGCCCCCGAGGCAGGGCCCAGCCTAGGCGGAGATACCGTGGACGGGCAGTACAGCCGAAGGAGTCCACGTCATGGAGCACCACCCCGCAGCCGCCCGGCTGACCGAGGCCGCCACGAGCGCCGTCCAGCAGCACGGGTCCGGCAATCTGCTCCGCATCATCATCGTCGTCATGATCCTGGGCTGCGCACTGACCGCCTGGTTCCTGCTGCGCGGCTACAAGCAGAAGGACGACTGACGGACGGCGAAAGTTCCCCGCCCGGGGCCGCCCGGCGCCGCCGTCCGTCCCCAACGGCGGAGTCGGCGTGATCGCCGAACGGCCGCCCGCATACGATGAGCCGACATCTTTATCCCGCCCACACGCGATAGGTCCTGCCGAAGATGAGCCTTCACCGTGCCGCTGCCCAGTTGGTCACCCTCGCCGAGAGCGAGGGCGGTCACCACAACAGCCTCAACCCGGCCGTCACCGGCGGCGCCGCCCTCGGCGTCCTGCTGCTCCTGCTGTGGATCACCACCCGCTTCAACCGCGACCGCTGATCCGGGACCCCGTCCCCGGCCGGAGGCCCGAGGCCGGGCCGGTAGGGTCTGCACGCATGGGAGAGCAGGACATGCCTACCGGTCCGGCGCACGAGACGGCCGAAGACACGGTGAAGCACCCGCGGTACCGGCAGCACCTGCCGGGGCACGCCCCTGCCCACACGGGCAAGCGCCGCCTGGGCGTCATGGGCGGAACGTTCGACCCGATCCACCACGGGCACCTCGTGGCGGCCAGCGAGGTCGCCGCGCAGTTCCAGCTGGACGAGGTGGTGTTCGTCCCCACCGGCCAGCCGTGGCAGAAGTCCCACCGCAAGGTCTCCCCGGCCGAGGACCGCTACCTGATGACGGTCATCGCGACCGCCGAGAACCCGCAGTTCTCCGTCAGCCGCATCGACATCGACCGCGGCGGCCCCACCTACACCGTGGACACCCTGCGCGACCTGCGCGCCCTCAACCCCGACACGGACCTGTTCTTCATCACCGGCGCCGACGCCCTCGCCCAGCTGCTGACCTGGCGGGACAGCGAGGAACTGTTCTCGCTCGCGCACTTCGTCGGTGTCACGCGGCCCGGCCACCATCTGACCGATCCGGGTCTGCCGGAAGGCGGCGTCTCGCTCGTCGAGGTGCCGGCGCTCGCCATCTCCTCCACCGACTGCCGTGCGAGAGTCGCCAAGGGAGAACCCATCTGGTACATGGTGCCGGACGGAGTCGTGCGCTACATCGACAAGCGCGAGCTGTACCGCGGCGAGTGAGCCGAGAGGGGCACCGGTGAACGACCGATACGACACGGGTGACGCCGGGCACGGCGCCGGCCCGTACGAACTCGTCGGTTACGACGAGTACGGACAGCCCATATACCGGCAGGTCCCGGCACAGCCGGCTCCGCGGGCGACCTACGACCCGTACGCCCAGCAGCAGGGCTACGGCTACGACCCGTACGCCACCGGCGCCCGGCAGCCCGCGCCGCCCTACGAGGCGTACGACACCGGCCAGCAGCCCCAGACGCCCTCGTACGACCCCCACGCCGGCTACGGCGACTACGGAGCCCCCGCCCGCGGGACCGCCCCCGGTCACGACCCCTACGGGCAGGCGGCGAGCAGCGGGCAGCAGCCCCGGGTCGTCGAGCAGACCGCCCACATCCCGCAGCAGGCCGGCCCGGACCAGGACCCGCACGCGCCGCACGACACCGAGGACACCGGCGAACGGGACTACCACACCGAGCAGTTCGAGTTCGTGGAGACGCCGGACGGCGACTCCGAGGACGTCATCGACTGGCTGAAGTTCACCGAGAACCGCACCGAGCGCCGCGAGGAGGCCCGCCGCCGCGCCCGGAGCCGGATCGTCGCCCTGGGCGTCGTCCTCGCCCTCGTCGCCGTCGGCGGCGTCGGCTACCTCTGGTACGCCGGAAAGCTGCCCGGTCTGTCCTCCTCCGCCGCGAAGGCCGGCACGGCCACGCCAGTCGCCGCCCAGAAACGCGACGTGATCGTCGTCCACCTGCACAACACCGGCAAGGGCGGCACCTCCACGGTGCTGCTGGTCGACAACACCACCACCAAGCAGGGCACCACGGTCCTGCTGCCCAACTCCCTGGCGCTGACCTCCGACGACGGCTCCACCACCACCCTCGCCAAGTCGGTGAGCGGCGACGGCTCCTCCGGCACCCGCGACCAGATCGACACGGTCCTCGGCACCAACATCCAGGGCACCTGGCGCCTCGACACCCCGTACCTGCAGAACCTCGTCGACCTCGTCGGCAACATCGACATCGACACCAACACCGACGTGCCCGACCCGGACAGCAAGAAGAAGGGCGCCGAGCCGCTCGTCCACAAGGGCTCCGGACAGACCCTCAGCGGCAAGATGGCCGTCGCCTACGCCACCTACCGCGCCGCCGGGGAGTCCCAGAACGCCCAGCTGGAGCGGTTCGGCCAGGTCCTGCAGGGCGCCCTGCGCAAGATCTCCTCCGACCCGGCGGACGCGACCATCACCGTGCAGAGCCTCGCGCAGATCCTCGACCCCTCGCTCACCGACAAGGACCTCGGCGCCTTCCTCGCCAAGCTCGCCGACCTCGCCAAGAGCGGCGACTACAAGACCGCCCTGCTCCCCGTGGAGACCAACGGCACGCTGAGCGCCCAGACCAGCGCCAGCGTGGTCAAGGACATCCTCGGCGGCACCGCCAAGAGCCCCGCCGCCGGTTCCGCGATCCGGGTCTCCGTCCAGAACGCCACCGGTGTGAGGGACGACACCGAGAAGGCCCGAGTGGTGCTCCTCAACGGCGGCTTCACCTTCCTGGAGGGCGGCAGCGCCTCGGGGACCCGGGTCACCTCGAAGGTGATCTACTCGGACGCCTCGAACAAGCAGAACGCCACCGAGGTCGCCAAGACCCTCGGCCTGCCCGCCGGCTCCGTGACCAAGGGCGCGGTCTCCTCGGGCGCCGACGTCTCTGTGGTCCTGGGTCAGGACTACCGGCCGTCCGCCTCCTGACCGGCGGCCCGGCGCCCCACGTGCGATGCCGTAATCACGTGGGGTGCCCAGGCCGGTCCGTGAGACCCTTGAGGTTCAGTGACCGCCGACGGAAAGCCATGTAAGTGACCGCCACCGACCGTTCTCTTGAGCTCATCAACACCGCCGCCCAGGCGGCGGCCGACAAGCTCGCCCACGACGTCATCGCCTACGACGTCAGCGACGTGCTGTCGATCACGGACGCCTTCCTGCTGGCCTCCGCGCCGAACGACCGCCAGGTCAAGGCCATCGTCGACGAGATCGAGGAGCGCCTGCAGAAGGAACTCGGCGCCAAGCCGGTCCGCCGCGAGGGCGACCGCGAGGCCCGCTGGGTGCTGCTCGACTACGTCGACATCGTCGTCCACGTCCAGCACAGCGAGGAGCGCGTCTTCTACGCCCTGGAGCGGCTGTGGAAGGACTGCCCCGAGCTCGAGCTGCCCGCCGACGCCCGGGCCACCCGCGGCAAGGCCGAGGAGCACGCCAAACTGCAGGCCGACGAGGCCGGCCTGGAGCCGGGCGGCGAGTGGTGATGAGCGTCACCGGTGAGGTGACCGACCGCAAGGACCGCGGCCGCCGCATCATCCTGTGGCGGCACGGCCAGACCTCGTGGAACGTGGAGCGCCGCTTCCAGGGCAGCACGGACGTCGAGCTGACCGAGACCGGCATCGGGCAGGCCCGCCGCGCCGCCCGGCTGCTGGCCTCCCTCGGGCCCGACGCGATCGTCGCCTCGGACCTGCGGCGGGCCGCGGACACGGCCGCCGAGCTGTCCGCCCTCACCGGCCTCGACGTCATCCGCGAGGAGGGCCTGCGGGAGACCTACGCGGGCGTCTGGCAGGGGCTGACGCACCAGGAGATCATCGCCCGCTACGGCGAGGAGTACGCCGCCTGGAAGCGCGGTGAGGCGGTCCGCCGCGGCGGCGGCGAACTGGAGACCGAGGTCGCCGACCGCGCGGCCCCCGTCGTGCTGGGGCACGCCGGGAAACTGCCCGAGGACGGCACCCTCGTCGTCGTCAGCCACGGCGGCACCATCCGCACCACCATCGGCCGGCTGCTCGGCCTGGAGCCGTGGCACTGGGAGAGCCTCGGCGGCCTCTCCAACTGCTGCTGGTCCGTGCTCGGCGAGGGCGCCCGGGGCTGGCGCCTGCTGGAGCACAACGCGGGCACCCTCCCGGAGCCCGTCCTCGGCGACGACGACTGAGCCGCCCCCCATGCCCGCCGGACCCGGATTTCACTTTCTGGCAGGTCGCAGGCTAAAGTTCTTCTTGTTCGCCCCGCCGAGCGGGAAGAACACGAGGGGCTATAGCTCAGTTGGTAGAGCGCCTGCATGGCATGCAGGAGGTCAGGAGTTCAATTCTCCTTAGCTCCACTGATCGACACTCTGTTGAGTTGTCAAAGATCGGTGATGAAGATCCCGTCCCCACTGGGGGTGGGATCTTCTGCGTATTCCGCCGGGGCGCGTCGCAGCGCCGGCGTCGGGACGCGCCCCGGTCAAGTGCCGGCAGCCGCAGGAGCGACCCGTCACGGACAGTGAAGCACCCCCCACTGACAATCGGAGGGCGTGACGGACGCCGGCGACGGTCACTCGGCTCGATCGGATGATCGGCGGCGAGTCTTTGGGCACACTGTTCCTGAACCGGCTTGAGTCACTGGGCGCCCTGCGGTCGTATACCTCTGCGGAGGCGTTTTCCGTATGCGCCTGGACGCCGGCCGCATCGGCCGCGGTGGGAGCCGTGTCCGGACTGGTACTGAGGCGTCGCTGACCGTATTGGCCCGGCCGTGGCAGAATCAAACGGCCGGGAGGGGCGCGGCCCGACGGGAGGGAGTGCGATGCCTGCGAGCATCCTTGGGGAGGGCGGCGACCTCCTTGATGCGGCGTTGATACGGGACACGGCCACCCGGCTCAGCTGCCCTTCCTGCGGTTCCGCGCGCGTGGCCCAAGTTCTCGGCGACAACGGCGGAATCTCCTACGTGTGCACGGCCTGCGGCCACAGCTGGAGCTGATCGATGGGTGCACACAGGCGGAAGTGCGACTGGTGCGGCAGTGGTACGCCGATCGTCCGTGACATGGAGCCGGTCAATCCCGACTACCAGTACTGGTGCGAGGAATGCGCGCGGGCGCTGATCATAAAAGGCGACCCGATCGAGACGTACCGGGAACTGGAGGGCGAGCCGATCTACGGCCGCCTTCTCGAGGAGCACTGCACGCTCAAAAGGTTCTACTCCTTCGTCACGGCCTGACAAATCAGACATATCTGACCCAAAGGGGTGGGGCGGAAACCGATTTGGTGCTGCACCCCCGGGACCTGTAATGTTTACGTCGTCGCCAGGGAAACCCGGCGGGGCGAAACAAGGGGCTATAGCTCAGTTGGTAGAGCGCCTGCATGGCATGCAGGAGGTCAGGAGTTCAATTCTCCTTAGCTCCAC
>NZ_JBSGDB010000089.1:0-23376 GCF_053602155.1 Streptomyces sp. NPDC004561 | reverse complement strand
GGCGGTTCACCTCCTGCCAGCCGAGGGCCGCGCGCCGGGCCAGGTAGTCGGCGGGCGGCGCGTGCCGGGGGAGGTCCAGCAGGGGCGCGCAGTGGCGGCGCACGGCGGTGCCGACCGGGCTGTCGAAGGGCGAGACGCCGGGCCATGCCTCGCCCTCGGTGATGAGGGACTCGAACTGCCCGGGGGCGAGGTCGGCCGTCACCGCGCCGTGGCAGTGGTGGTCCACCAGCGGCAGCGCGGCGAGGGCCTCGTGGACCGGTCCGGGGAACGCCATGCTCTCAGTACTTCCACCGGTAGGCCGCCGCCACCCCTGCGTCGTCGAGGCCGTCGACCGCGGCCGCCTCGCCGAGCCGTACGGCGGTCACCGCGTCCGCGAGGACCGGGCCGAGCGCGTCGCGCAGCACCCGGTCGGCACGGAACTCCTCCACCGCCCGCGGCAGCGAGTCCGGGAGCCGCCGCACGCCGAGGGCCGCCGCCTCGTCCAGGCCGTAGCGGGCCGGGTCGCCGGTGATCTCCTCGGGCAGCGGGCGGGCCGCCGCCAGCCCGTCGAGGCCGGCGGCGATCAGGCAGCCGAGCGCCAGGTACGGATTGGCGGCCAGGTCGACCGGCTTCACCTCCATGTTGGCGTCCTGGTCCCGGCGGCCCGCCGTACCGGTGACCAGCCGTAGCGCCGCCTCCCTGGTCTCCCGGCCCCAGGCGGTGAACACCCCCGCCCACTGGGAGGGCCTGAGCCGCAGATAGCTGGCCGGGCTCGGCGCGGTGACCGCCGTCAGCCCGGGGAGGTGGGCCAGCACCCCGGCCGCGAAGGACTCCGCCTCGGGGGTCATGCCGTACCGGCGCTCGCCGCCCGCGTGCAGGTTCACCCCGGCGCGCCAGCAGGACAGGTGCACGTGGCCGCCGTTGCCGACGCCCTCGGCGAGGACCGCGGGCGAGAACGACACCCGCAGTCCGTGCCGCTGCGCGACCGCCCTGACCGTCTGGCGCACCAGCACGCTGCGGTCGGCCGCCGCCACCGGGTCCAGCGCGCCCACCGAGACCTCGAACTGCCCGGCCGCGTACTCGGGATGGAGCTGGTCCACGTCCACGCCCTGCGCGTCGAGGGCGGCCAGCAGATCGGCGGTGCAGTCGCTCAGCTCCACCTGCCGGATCGCGCCGTACGCCGGTCCGCGGACCGCCGGCACGAACTCGCCGGCGGGCGCCGAGCCGAGCCCGACCGCCCACTCGACCTCGATCGCCGCTCTGAACGTGAGCCCGTGCCGCTCGGCGGCGTCGGCCACGGTCCGGCGCAGAAAGGTGCGGGCGCAGCCGGGGTGCCGCGCGCCCTCCTGGGTGATCCGGTCCACCGGCGCCCAGGCCCAGCCGGGCTGTCCGGCCAGGGCCACCAGCCGGTCGAGGTCCGGGTAGAGCCGGAGGTCGCCGTCGGGGGAGCCGAGGACGTCGGTGGTGACGATGGAGTCGTCGGCGAGGAAGGTGTCGAACACCGGGGACATCCCGACCCCCCAGGACACGGCCGCCTCCAGCCGGGCCGTCGGGATCGTCTTCACCCGGCCGACGCCCGCCGTGTCCACGTACGCCAGCACGATGCCGCGCACGCCCCGCGCGGCCAGCTCGGCGGTGAGCGCGGCGACCCGGCGCAGATCACCGGGGCGGCCGCCGGGCACGGGGTCGGCAAGGGTGGTCATGCGTCCTCCTCGGGGGGCTCCGCCCGGCGCTCGGGCTCAGGGTTTCACGGCCACCGCGCCGAACTGCGGCACCGCGGCGGCGGAGGCCGACTCGGCGCGCCACTGCGAGCACGGCACCAGGCCGGGTTCGACCAGGTCGAGCCCGGCGAGGAAGGAGGCGATCTCCTCCCGGCCGCGGGCGGTGATCGGCGGGGTGGCGTTGGCGTTCCAGAACTCCATCGCCGCGATGTTGCCCTCGCCGCCGACCTCGGCGTCGAAGGTGGGGTGGGTGAGCACCAGGTGGCTGCCGGAGGGCACCGCCGCCATGAGCCGCCGCACGATGTCCCGGGCCTCGTCGGTGTCCAGGACGAAGTTGAGGATGCCCAGCATCATCACCGCGACCGGCCGGCTCAGGTCGAGGGTCTCGGCGGCGCGCTGCACGATGGCGTCCGGGTCGCGCACATCGGCGTCGATGTAGTCCGTGACGCCCGCCGGGGAGCTGGTGAGCAGCGAGCGGGCGTGCACGAGCACGATCGGGTCGTTGTCGACGTACACGATCCGTGACTCCGGGGCGATCCGCTGGGCGATCTCGTGGGTGTTCTCCACGGTCGGCAGGCCCGTGCCCACGTCCAGGAACTGCCGTATCCCGCGCTCGGCGGTCAGGAACCGCACCGCCCGCGCCAGGAAGTCCCGGTCCGCGCGGGCCACCGCCCGGATCACCGGGAACATCCCGGCGACGTGGTCGCCGACCCGCTGGTCGACCTCGTAGTTGTCCTTGCCGCCGATCCAGTAGTTCCACACCCGGGCGTTGTGCGCCACGGACGTGTTCGGTCTCGCCGGTCCGGCCGTCGGAGAGTCGCCGTAGGTCACGTCGCCGCCCTTCTCCCGTGCGGTTGTCGCCGTCATTGTGCCGCCCGTCGATCGCGCTGTCCCGGCAAACGCACACCGTGGGCGGTTCGGGCCCCTTCCGGGTCGTTCCGGCCCATGAGGAACACTGGTGACGTACCCCGTCCCCGACCGGAAGCAGCACATGCCCGCCACGCCCACGCCCCTTCTCGACGCCCCCGGCCTGCCGGCCGGCTGCGCGGACATCCGGCTCGTCGTCACCGACATGGACGGCACGCTGCTGGACGACGCCAAGCGGATCCCGGACGGCCTGTGGCCGATGCTCGCCGAACTGCGCCGGCGCGGAGTGCTGTTCAGCCCGGCCAGCGGCCGCCAGTACGCCACGCTGGCCCGGCAGTTCGCGGACGTCGCCGAGGGCATGGTGTTCATCGCGGAGAACGGCACGTACGTGGTCCGCGACGGGGCGGAGCTGAGTTCCGACCCGCTGGAGCGGTCCGTGGCGGCGGAGGTCGCCCGGGCGGTACGGGGGCTGGTCGCGGACGGCGGCGACGCGGGCGCCGTGGTCTGCGGCAAGCGGGCGGCGTACGTCGAGCGGACCGACGAGGCGTTCCTGGCGGAGGTGCGCAAGTACTACGTCGAGCACCGGGTCGTCGAGGACGTCACCGCCGTCGACGACGACCCGATCAAGGTCGCCGTCTTCGACTTCGGGACCGCCGAGCACTCCACCGCCCCCGCCCTCGCCCGGTTCGCCGGCACGCACCAGGTCGTCGTCTCCGGCGAGCACTGGGTGGACGTCATGAACCGCACCGCCAACAAGGGCGCCGCCCTGCGTGGACTGCAGAGCGCGCTCGGCATCACCCCCGCGCAGACCATGGTGTTCGGCGACTACCTCAACGACCTGGAGATGCTCGACGCGGCCGAGTGGTCCTTCGCCATGGCCAACGCCCACCCGGAGGTCGTACGACGGGCCCGCCACCTGGCCCCGTCCAACAACGACAACGGGGTGCTGCGCACCGTCGCCCGCGTCCTCGGCCTGTAGGTCCGGCCGGGCGCCGAAAAGGAGTTGTGCGGGCCCGGCGGGCCCCGTTACGGTCGGCGCGTCTTCGACGATCACGCTCTCTTGAACCACGCCGCAGAACGGGAGCGAGCACGCGCACAGCAGCGCTGGGCCACGGAGGGGCGGCAGTCGATTCGGCATGCCCTTCCGGAGGTATCACCATGAAGATCGGTCTCGGACTTCCCGTCGACGATCCGGCCCAGCTGTTCACCTGGGCCCGGCGCGCGGATGCCGGCCCGTTCAGCACGCTCGCGCTGCTCGACCGGCTCGTGTTCGACAACCCCGAGCCCCTCGTCACCCTCGCCGCGCTCGCGGGCGCCACCTCGCGCATCCGCCTGCAGACCGAGGTGCTGATCGCGCCCGTCCACAGCACGGCGATCCTCGCCAAGCAGACCGCGACCCTCGACCGGATGTCGGGCGGCCGTTTCACGCTCGGCGTCGGTGTCGGCGGCCGGGAGGACGACAGCCTGGCCGTCGGCGTCGACCACCGGCACCGGGGCCGCCGCCTCGACGAGCAGATGACCCTGCTGCGCCGTGCCTGGTCCGGCGAGCCGTACGGCGAGGGCGTCGGACCCGTCGGGCCCGCCCCCGTGACGCCGGGCGGCCCCGAGGTCCTGTTCGGCGGCTTCGCCCCGGCGGCGATCGAGCGGGTCGGCCGGTTCGGCGACGGCTTCATCGGGGCCGCGCTGCCGCCCGCGATGATGGACGGCAGGTTCCGTGACGTCGAGGCGGTCTGGGAGAAGTACGACCGCCCCGGCGCGCCGCGCCTCCTCGCCCAGGTGAACGCCGTCCTCGGCCCCGAGGACACCGTCGAGCGGGCCCGGCGGAACATCGCCGCGTACTACGCCTTCACCGGCCGCGCCGAGTACATGGTCGACGGGCTGCTCACCACGCCGGAGGCCATCCGCGGGGCGGTGGACGCCCTCTTCGGCATCGGCGCCGACGAGGTCGTGCTCTACTGCTGGTCCTCGGACGCCGGCCAGCCCGACCGGTTCGCCGACGCCCTGTTCTGACGTCCCGTCCCGCGCGGCGGCCGGCCGGCCGAGGTCAGCCGGCCGTCTTGCGGCCCACCGCGCCGTAGAGCGAGATCGGCCGGTCGCCGGCCGGGGCGTCCTCGCCCCGCCAGTCGGCGACCGGCACGACACCCGGCGAGAGCAGTTCGAGTCCCTTGAAGAAGGCGGCCACTTCGTCCCGGGACCGGGCCACCAGGGTCACCCCGCCCGCCGCGTAGGCGGCGATGCCCCTGCGCACGTTCCCCGGTTCGAAGTCGGCCGTCATCATCGACAGCACCAGACAGCTGCCCGGCGCCAGCGCCTCCACGAGGGTCGACACCACGTCGTGGGCGCCGTCCTCGTCGGCGACGAAGTGCAGCAGGGCGATCAGGGAGAGGGCCACCGGGCGGTCGAAGTCCAGGACCCGGGCGGCCCGTTCGAGGACGGCGCGGGGGTCGCGGGCGTCGGCCTGCGCGTACTCCGTCACTCCCTCGGGCGTGCCGCGCAGCAGCGCGCTCGCGTGGGCCAGCACGATCGGGTCGTTGTCGACGTAGACCACCCGCGCGTCCGGCGCCACCGACTGGGCGACCTGGTGCAGGTTGGGCTCGGTCGGTATGCCGGTGCCGATGTCCAGGAACTGGCGGATGCCGTCCTCGGCCAGCGCGCGCGTGGCCCGGCGCATGAACGCCCGGTTGGCGCGCGCGTTCCGGGCGGCGCCGTCGTCGATGGCCGTGATCCGGCGGCCGAGCTCCTCGTCGACGGGGTAGTTGTCCTTGCCGCCGAGGAACCAGTCGTACACCCGGGCCGGATGAGGCCGGGTGGTGTCGATGTGCTGTGCGGCCGGCTCGGTCCCCGTCACCTGTGCTGCTCCTCCGCTCGGCCGGCCCCGGCGGTCGTCCCGGGCCGTGCGAGCAGCAGTCTGGCATGATCACCCGGCGCGGCGCAGGCAGTCCTCGGCCACCTCTTCGTCGAGCGCGGCGCGCACCAACGCGGCCGCGAGCACGGCCGGTTCGGTGTCCCCGGCCAGCTTCGTCAGCTTCTCGGGGTCCTCGGGCAGCCCGAGCCGCCCCGCTCCGGACAGCGCCTTGCCGTCCAGGTAGGGGGCGACTTCGGGCCACACGCGCTGCGCCTCGCGCAGGAAGATGTCGGCGCCGGCCGGCCCCACGCCCGGCTCCTCCTGGAGGAGCCGCCTGAGTTCACCGGTGTCGCCGTGCGCCTCCTCGTGCAGCCGGCGCAGATCGCCGTGCCAGCGCTCGGCAAGCAGCTCGGCCCCGTCGCCCAGCTGGGTCGCCGTCCGCTCGTCGTAGCGCCGGTAGCCGCCCCGGCCGAGGGCGTCGACCCGCTGCTGCCAGTCGGCCTCGGCCATGCGGCGCGGACTGTCCAGCCGGTCCTCGTGCAGGGCCCGCGCGGCGGCGACCGCGACCGAGGCCCGGATCCGGGCGCTGAGCAGCAGGGACAGCACCAGCAGCCGGTACAGCGGCTGCGGGGTGTCCTTAAGACGGATGCCCGCCTCCTCGGCGTACGTCCGCCCGTACTCGGACACCAGCTCGTGGACGACCCGTTCGTCGCGGTTCATGGCTCCTGCTTCCGGCCCTCGCTAGGGCTTGAGCGGGTCGTGGCCCATGGTCATCAGCCGGTGCCGGCGGCGGGTGTCCTCCGGCGTCGTCTCCACCTCGGGCTCGTCCTCCATGTCCACGAGGTCACCGACGGTGTCGACGACCTTGTACATCACGCGGATGTCGTCCTCGGTCAGGTCCGTGCGGCGTTTCTGGAGGATCGCGAGGACATGCTGTCCGGTCGGCGAGCCCGCCTCCTCGGGCAGGGGCTCCGCCTCCTCGTCGGCGTCCCGGACCCTGAGCCAGGCCGCGAGTTCCGCCGAGGTCATGTTCACCACGCGGTGGAAGTCCTCCCACAGCGCCTCGATCTCCAGGGCGTCGGCCATGGGTCTTTCCCCTTCCGTGCGGGGGTCGGTGTGTCAGCCGTTCTCGCTCGGCTGGTTCTCGGCCTGGAACATCCAGCGCTGCTTCTCCAGATCGGCGGTGATGCCGATCAGCAGGTCCTGGGTCACCGGGTCGGCCTTCTCCGTGGCCGCGATCCGCTCGCGCAGCCGGCCGACGGCCGCCTCCAGGGCCGAGACGAGCAGTTCGACCACCTCGGTGTCGCGCAGCCAGCCGTCCTTGGTGCCGGGCAGCGCGAACGTCGCCGCGACGGTCTCGGGCCGGCCGTCCGGCGGCACGCCCAGCGCGGCGGCACGCTCGGCGACCGTGTCGGAGTGCGCGCGGGCCGTCGCGACCACCTCGTCCAGCTGGAGGTGGACCGACCGGAACCGTGGGCCCACGATGTTCCAGTGCGCCTGCTTCCCGATCAGCGACAGGCCGAGCAGATCCACCAGCGTGTCCTGCAGGGCCGTCCCCGTGACACCGAGTGCCTCGGCGGGCAGCGTGCTCTTCACCACGGTCATGGTGCGTGCGTCTCCTTTCGTGGAGTTCGTCGGATCTCGTCCGAAGGGGCGGGTGCCCAGCGCCGGGGGGTGCAAACGGGCCTGATCAGCGGGGCAGTGCCTGGTCCAGGAAGCGGAGCACGTCCGCGAAGACCTCCTTGCCGACCGTCTCGTGGAACACCTCGTGCCGCGCCCCGGGGTAGATCCGCTCGGTCAGCGTGCCGCCGCTCAGCCGCTCCACCCCGACCCGGCTCCCGGGCAGTGGCACCAGGCGGTCGTCGTCGCCGTGCAGCCACAGCAGGGGCAGCGTGCCCACGTCGCCGCCCGCGGCGACGGTCCGCAGGGTACGGGCGAACGCCTCCAGCGTCGGCCGCTTCATCGGCCCGTGCCAGACCAGCGGATCGGCGGCGTACGCGGCGCCCACGGCGGGGTCGCGGGAGAGCGCGGACGGGCTGATCGGGATGTCCGGGATCTCCTCCAGGGCCAGCAGCCGGCCCGGCAGCTCCCAGGCGCCGATCACCGGCCCGGACAGGATCAGGGCGCTCAGCTCCTCGCCGTGGCGCTGGGCGTAGCGGGCCGCGATCAGCCCGCCCATGGAGTGGCCGACCAGGACGAGCGGCAGGCCCGGGTGCGCGGCCCGGGCCAGGTCGGCCACGGTGTGCACATCGGTGACCACCTCCTCGAAGTCCTCGATCACCACCCGCTCGCCGGCCGACCGTCCGTGCCCCATGTGGTCGGGCGCGTACACGGCGGCCCCGTGCCCGTTGAGCACGGCGGCGAGCCCGGCGTAGCGGCCCGCGTGCTCGCCGTACCCGTGCACCAGCAGGGCCAGGTGGCGCGGCGCGGGGTGCGGCCACTCGCGGACGGCGATGTCGCCGCGGGTGCCGGCGAGGACGTGCTCGCGGACGTGGGGCATATCTCCTCCAGCTGCCTCGGTGAAGGTCCCGGAGGATCTTCCCAGGCGGCCGCCCGGCGGTCTATAGTCCAAAACTAGCACTGCTAATTAAGTAGTGCGCCGGTCCGTGCTGATCCACAGCGTCGTAGGTCAGGAGTCCCAGCCGTGCGTCCCGTCCACTTCGCCGCCGCCCGCCGCACCCCCATCGGCAAGCTGCGCGGCGCCCTGTCCGCCGTACGCCCCGACGACCTCGCGGCGACCGTGATCCGCCACCTGGTGGCCGACGTGCCCGCGCTCGACCCCGCCCGGATCGACGACGTCTACTGGGGCGCCGCCAACCAGGCCGGCGAGGACAACCGCAACGTCGCCCGCATGGCCGCCCTGCTCGCCGGGCTGCCCGAGTCCGTGCCCGGCGCCACCGTCAACCGGCTGTGCGCCTCCGGCCTGGAGGCCGTCACCGCCGCCGCCCGCACCATCGCCGCGGGCGAGGCCGACATCGTGCTCGCGGGCGGCTCCGAGTCCATGAGCCGCGCCCCCTTCGTCCTGCCCCGCCCGGACGAGGCCCTGCCGCACCGCATCGAGACCCATGACACCCGCCTCGGCTGGCGCCTGGTCAATCCCGCCATGAAGGACCTGCACGGCCTGCTGTCCATGGGCGAGACCGCCGAGGAGGTCGCCGGGCGTTACGGCATCTCCCGCGAGCGGCAGGACGAGTTCGCGCTGCGCAGCCACCAACTCGCCGCCGCCGCCCGCAAGAACGGTCACTTCGACCACGAACTGCTGCCCGTCGAGCGCCCCGACGGCATCGTGGTCGAGCAGGACGAGTGCGTCCGCGAGGACACCTCCCTGGAGAAGCTGTCCCGCCTCAAGCCGGTCTTCCGCGCGGGCGGTACGGTCACGGCGGGCAACGCCTCGCCGATGAACGACGGCGCCGCCGGGCTGCTCCTCGTCAGCGAGGAGGCCCTGAACGAGCTGGGCCTGGAATCCCTCGGCCGGTACGTGGCCGGCGCCTCCGCGGGCGTCCACCCCGACGTCATGGGCATCGGCCCGGTCCCCGCCACGCGCAAGGTGCTCGCCCGGGCCGGCTGGGGGATCGGCGACCTCCAGGAGGCCGAGTTCAACGAGGCGTTCGCCGCGCAGGCCCTCGCCTGCGTCGACCAGCTCGGCATCGACCCCGACCTGGTGAACCCGACCGGCGGCGCCATCGCCCTCGGTCACCCCCTCGGCTGCTCGGGCGCCCGCATCCTGACCACCCTGCTGCACCGCATGCGGCGCACGGGCGCGGAGCGGGGACTGGCCACGATGTGCGTGGGAGTGGGGCAGGGCAGCGCGGTGCTGGTCGAGAGGCACTAGCGAGCCCCCGCACGGGCGCCGAGGTACACCAGCCGCAGCAAGGAAACGGAGCAGCACTCCATGGCAACCCTGTCCGTCGCCGCCATCCTCGCGGAGAACGCCCGTCGCCGCCCCGACCGGACGGCTCTCGTCGAGGGGGACCTGCGACTCACGTTCGCCGAGGCGTGGCGCAGAGCACTGGCCCAGGCGGGTGCGCTCTCCGGCCTCGGCGTACGACCGGGCGACCGGGTCGCCCTGATGGCCCCCAACACCGCCGAGTTCCCGGTCGCCTACTACGCCGTCGCCGCGGCCGGCGCCGTCGTCGTCCCCGTGCACCTGCTGCTGTCGGCCGGGGAGGTCGAGCACGTCCTCAGGGACAGCGGCGCGACCCTGCTGCTGGTCCACCCGGCGCAGGCGGAGACCGGCCGGGCCGCCGCCGGCGCCCTCGGCGTCCGAGTGGTCACCCTGGGCGAGGAGTTCGAGAAGCTCGCGGCCGACGCCGAGCCGCTGCCCTCCTACGTGACCCGGACCGCCGACGACCCGGCCGTGGTCTTCTACACCAGCGGTACGACCGGGGTCCCCAAGGGCGCCGTGCTCAGCCACTTCAACCTGGTGATGAACGCGACCGTCAACGCCTTCGACGCCAACGACATCCGCGCCGACGACATCGCCCTCGGCGCGCTGCCAATGTTCCACGCCTTCGGCCAGACCGTCTCGCTCAACTCCACCTGGCGGGCGGGCGCCACGCTCGTCCTGCTGCCCCGCTTCGACGCGGCCCGCGCGATCGAGCTGATGGTGAAGGAGAACGTCAACACCTTCCACGGCGTGCCCACCATGTTCGTGGCGCTCGCGGCGGCCGCGGCGGACGCCGACGCCCTGCCCGCGCTGCGTGTGTGCGTCTCGGGCGGAGCCTCGCTGCCCGTCGCCGTACTGGAGCGGTTCGAGGCCGCGTTCGGCGCCCGGATCCACGAGGGGTACGGGCTGTCGGAGACCTCGCCGACGGCCACCGTCAACCAGCCGGTGTTCGGTACGAGGGCCGGCACCATCGGCCACCCGCTGTGGGGCGTCGACGTGGAGATCGCGCGCGCCGAGGTGGAGGGCCGCATCGAACCGCTCCCGACCGGCGAGGTGGGCGAGGTCGTCATCCGCGGCCACAACGTCTTCTCCGGCTACCTCGGCCGTCCGGAGGCCACCGCCGAGGCCCTGGTCGACGGCTGGTTCCGCACCGGCGACCTCGGCACCAAGGACGAGGACGGCTTCCTCCGGATCGTCGACCGCAAGAAGGACGTCATCATCCGAGGCGGCTACAACGTCTACCCGCGCGAGGTCGAGGAGGTCCTGATGCGGCACCCCGGGGTCGCCCAGGTCGCCGTCATCGGCCTGCCCGACGAGCTGCACGGCGAGGAGGTGTGCGCGGTCGTCGTACCGGCGCAGGGCACCGCCGCCGACGCCGGCGCGCTCACCGACTGGTCCAAGGAGCACCTCGGCAGGCACAAGTACCCGCGGCGCGTGGAGTTCGCGGAGGCGCTGCCGCTCGGGCCGAGCATGAAGGTGCTCAAGCGGGAGCTGCGGGCGCGGTTCACCGGCCGGTCGTAGCGGGCGGCAGGGATCACCTGGCGAGACGGTCCTTACGCCGGATTCTTGTCCGGACATAGCATCGGCCTCCGCATGAACACGATGACGCTCTGGCACATATCCGGCTGGGGGTTCGCCGCGCTCGCCTGCGCGGCTCTCCTGGTCGGCTTCTCCAAGACCGCGGTGAGCGGGGCCAACACGGTCAGCCTCGCGATCTTCGCGGCGGTCCTGCCCGCCCGCGCCTCCACCGGCGTCCTGCTGCCCGTCCTGATCGCCGGTGACGTGCTCGCCGTGCTCACCTACCGGCGGCACGCCCACTGGCCCACGCTGTGGCGGCTGTTCCCGGCCGTCGCGGCGGGCGTGGTGTTCGGCACGCTGTTCCTGGTGTGGGCCGACGACGGGATCGTACGGACCTCGATCGGCGCGATCCTGCTGCTGATGGCCGGTGTCACCCTGTGGCGGCGGCGCCGGGAGGCCGGCGGCACGGTTGACGCGCCGGACGCGGTGACGAGCCGGGCGGGCCGGATGAAGGCGCGGTCGTACGGCGTGCTCGGCGGGTTCACGACGATGGTCGCCAACGCGGGCGGCCCGGTGATGTCCCTGTACCTGCTGTCCGCGGGGTTCCGGAAGCTGGGCTTCCTGGGCACGTCGGCGTTCTTCTTCCTGATCGTGAACGTCTCCAAGGTGCCGTTCAGCGCGGGCCTCGGCCTGATCGACGGCCGCTCGCTGCTCCTCGACGCCGCGCTCGCGGTGTTCGTCGTGCCCGGCGCGTTGTTCGGCAAGTGGGCCGTGAACAGGATCAACCAGCGACTCTTCGAGCAACTCGTGATCGCGGCGACGGTCGTGGGCGGAGTCCAGCTGCTACTGCGCTAGCCCCAGCAGCGCCGGGACGTCCGCGAAGGAGTCCACGACATGGTCCGGGGCGCCGCTCGCGCTCTCCAGGGTCCTCGGCTGGAACTTCCCCGTGCGCACCAGGACTCCGGTGAGCCCGGCCCGCTGCGCCGCGAGCACGTCCGACTCGACGTCGTCCCCGACCATCAGCGCCTGCCCGGCACCCACCCCCAGCCGGGCCAGCGCCGTCTCGAAGAACGCCCGGGACGGCTTGCCCGTGACCTCCGCCTCGACCTGCGCGGCCTGTTCGAGGCCGGCCAGGAAGGCCCCCGAGTCCAGTTGCAGCCCCGCGTCGGTGCGCCAGTACAGGTTGCGGTGCATGGCGACCAGCCGCGCACCCCGCTGGAGCCACCCGAAGGCCCGGTTGAGCGCCGCGTAGTCGAACTCCGGCCCGGCACCGCCGAGGACGACCACCTCGGGGTCGTCCCCGACCAGGGTGACGTCACCGAGGTCCGCCGCGATGTCCCCGCTGTTGAGGAGCAGACAGCGGACGCCCGGACCGTGCCCGGCGAGATGGGCGGCGGTGACGGCCGGGGCGGTGAGGACGTCGTCCGCGGCCACATCGAAACCGGCCTCCGACAGCGTCCGCGCGATCGACGCCCGGGTCCGGGACGTCGTGTTGGTCACCAGGACCACCCCGAGACCGGCCGCGCGGATCGCGCGCAGCGCCTCCGCCGCACCCGGCAGCGGCTTCCAGGAGACGGTGAGGACACCGTCGATGTCGATGAGGACGGCACGCACGGACGCCACGGACTCCATGGCCCGACGGTAGCGGCCCGGGCGCCGCACCGGCCGCCGCCACCTCGTACCCTCACTCCCATGTCCCCGCACGTCCTCGTCCTCGGCGGCACCACCGAGGCCCGCCGTCTCGCCGCCGGCCTCGCCGCGCGTCCCGGCGTCCGGGTGACACCTCCCTGGCGGGCCGTACCGCCCAACCGCGGGCGGTGGCCGGGGAGATGCGGACCGGCGGCTTCGGCGGCCCCGAAGGACTCGCGGACTGGCTCCGGGCACACCGGGTGGACGCCCTGGTCGACGCCACCCACCCGTTCGCCGGGTCGGTCACCGCCCACGCGGCCCGCGCGGCGGCGGCCACCGGGGTCCCGGCCGTCGTCCTGCGCCGCCCGGGCTGGCGGCCGGGGCCCGCCGACCGCTGGTACGACGTGCCGTCCCTGGCCGGGGCCGCCGAGGCCCTGCCCGCCCTCGGCCGCCGGGTGTTCCTCACCACCGGGCGCCTGGGCCTCGCCGCCTTCGCCGGTCTGACGGACCTGCACTTCGTCGTCCGGTCGGTCGACCCGCCCGGGCCGCCGCTGCCCCCGCACACCGAAGTGGTCCTGGCACGCGGCCCGTTCACCGTCGCCGGCGAGCGGGAGCTGCTGCGCGCCCATCGCATCGACGTCCTGGTCACCAAGGACAGCGGGGGCGAGGCCACGGCCGCGAAGCTCACCGCCGCACGGGAACTCGGGCTGCCCGTCGTCGTCGTACGCCGGCCCCCGCTGCCACCGGGTGTGACAGCGGTGCCCGACGTGGCGGGCGTACTGCGGTGGCTGGGCCTCGGCTCCGTGTGACAGGGCCGATCGGGGCGCGTGGCGCCTACCGGTCGCCGGGGTTCCTGCGCAGCAGATACGTGTCCATGATCCAGCCCTTGCGCTCGCGGGCCTCCGCCCGCACCCGCCCGATCTCCGGCGCGGCCTCGGCGAGCGGGCCGGAGACCAGGATCTCGTCCGGGGTGCCTATGTACGCGCCCCAGTAGATGTCGATGTCGTCCCCGGCGTACTGCTGGAACGTCTGGTGCGCGTCCAGCATCACGACCACGTCGTCCACCCCCTCCGGGAAGCCCTCGGCGAGCCGCCGCCCGGTGGTGATCTGCACCGGGCGGGCGACCCGGTTCAGGCCCGTGCGATGCCGGGCGACGAGCGCGGAGACGCTGCTGATGCCCGGTACGACGTCGTACTCGAACGCGACCGCGCCCCGCTCCAGCACCTCCTGCAGGATCCCCAGCGTGCTGTCGTACAGCGCCGGATCGCCCCACACCAGGAAGGCGCCGGTGCCGTCCTCGCCCAGCTCCTGCGCGATCAGCCGCTCGTAGATGCCGGCGCGGGCGCTGCGCCAGTCCTCGACGGCCGGGGAGTACGCGGACCCGCCCGCCTTCCGGTCCCGCTCCGGGTCCCGGGCCTCGACCACCCGGTACGACCCCTCGGGCAGATGTGCGTCCAGGATGTCCCGGCGCAGTCGGGTGAGATCGCTCTTCACCTCGCCCTTGCCGAGCAGGAAGAACACGTCCGTGCTCCGCAGGGCCTTGACCGCCTGCAGGGTCAGCTGGTCGGGGTCGCCCGCGCCGATACCGATGACATGAATCTTTCGCACGCCACCGAGTCTGCCGTATGCCACTGACAGCGCGTCCACCGCCTCCACACGCAGTGCGACACAGCCCTCCGGGGTCCGTCAGGGACCGAGCCGGGGCGCCTCGGCCGCCGCGTCCACGGGCCCGGGGCCCCGCTCCACCCGCCCGGCCAGCTCCCGCGCCCACCGGGCGATCCCGGCGAGATCCATCCCGTACGGCCGGTCCTCGCCCCGGTCCGTCTCCCACTCCTCGACCGCGCCCGCGCCGCGCCGCAGCAGCCGCGCCCCGCCGACGGCGTTCCCGCGCGCCGCGTGCGTGAGACCCACCGCCAGCTGGGCCAGCCCCCGCCACAGCGGGCGCTCGTCCTCGGGCCCCGACTTCCAGGCGTCCTCGAACACCTCGTGCGCGTGGAACGGCCTCCCCGTGTCCAGCAGCGTCTGGGCCTCGGCGACCGTCTCCCGCGGGGCCCGTACGACGCCCTCCGGCTGCCGCGGGACGCCCTCGGCGCCGTACGGCAGCGGCCGGCCCAGTCCGTCCCGGGGCCGGGCGTTGCGGGCCCGTCCCGCCGGGTCCCGGTCCCTGGCCTGAGATGCGTCCGCGTTCGTCATACGGCCGATTGTCCCCCGCCGCGCCCCGAGCCCCCTTCGGAGCACCCCCGCGCGTGCGGTAAAGTGCTGTTCGCGCGATCACACGGGTCACCGCTCGTGAGCGCATCGGGACGTGGCGCAGCTTGGTAGCGCACTTGACTGGGGGTCAAGGGGTCGCAGGTTCAAATCCTGTCGTCCCGACTTGCGACTGTGCAGGTCGGAGGTCGTGTCGGAAGAGGTCCGACACGACCTTTCGTCTTTTCCGGCCGTCTCCCGGCCGCCGACCGCGCGTGCCGGCGCCTCAGCCCTTGTTGGAGCCGAGGGTCAGGCCGCTGACGAACTGGCGCTGGAGCACGAAGTACACGACCAGGGTCGGGATCGCGGTCAGCAGGGCGCCTGCGGCCACCAGGTTGGGGTCGGTGAAGTACTGCCCGGAGAGGTTGTTCAGCGCCGAGGTGATCGGCATGTTCGCGCCGGTCGAGATCAGCACGAGTGCCCAGAAGAAGTCGTTGTAGATCCAGATGGACAGCAGGGTGGCCAGCGCCGCCATCGCCGGCTTGCACAGCGGCAGCGTGATCTGCCAGTACAGCCGCCACACCGAGGCGCCGTCGACCAGCGCGGCCTCGGTCAGCTCGTGCGGCAGCGAGCGCATGTAGTTGCTCAGCACGAAGGCGCAGAAGCCGGACTGGAACGCCACATGGATGAGGACCAGTCCGAGCGCGGAGTCGTACAGCTTGCCGCTCGCCGTGATGCCCGGCAGGTTCGTCAGCAGGTACAGCCGGTACAGCGGGGTGATGATGACCTGCTGCGGGAGCAGGTTGCCGGCCGTGAAGACCAGCAGCAGCGCCAGGTTCAGCCGGAAGTCGAAGCGGGCGACGTAGAAGGCGACACAGGAGGACAGGAACAGCGTCAGCAGGACGGCCGGCACCGCGATGATCAGCGTGTTGCCGAAGTAGTGCAGCATGTCCGACTTCTCGAACGCGTTCGTGAAGTTGTCGAGGTTCAGCGTGTCCGGCCAGGACACGTACCCCTTGTCGCTGGTCTCGCTGTACGGACGCAGCGCCGAGAAGATCGCCCACAGCAGCGGCGCCAGCCAGGCCACGGCCGTGCCCGCGAGGAAGACGTGCAGCAGGACGCGGGCGGGGCGGATCGGCGCGCGCCGCTTCAGCGGGAGAGTGGTGCCGCTCATGCGCGCCGCTCCTTCCGGAAGGTGGCGATCAGATAGGGGATGATCACCGCGAGCGAGATCACCAGCAGGACGACGGCGATGGCGGACCCGTAACCGATGCGGCTGGACTCGCCGATGATGTTGTTGGTGACCAGGATCGACAGCAACTCCGTGCCCTGGGCGCCCTTGTTGAAGACGAAGACCAGGTCGAAGGCGCGCAGTGCCTCGATGATGGTGACGACGAGGACGACCGTGTTGGTCGGGCGCAGGGTGGGGAAGATGACGTTCTTGAACGTCTGCCACTCGTTCGCGCCGTCCAGCGCGGACGCCTCCCGCAGGGAGGGGTCGACGCTCTTCAGGCCCGCCAGGTACAGGATCATCATGTAGCCGGTGTGCCGCCAGGAGGCCGCGATCAGGATCGCCCACAGGTTGAGCTTGGGGTCGCCGATCCAGTCGATGTAGTGGCCGGGCTTGTTGGCCCCGATGATGCTGTTGATCAGGCCCGTGTCCGGGTTGTAGACGAGCTGCCAGACGAAGCCGATGCAGGCCATCGAGATGACGACCGGCAGGAAGAACGCGGTCTGGTAGACCCGGCTGAACCGGATCCTCTTGTCCAGCTGGACGGCGAGGAACAGGCCGAACGGGGTCGGGACCAGGATGAGCACGACGAACCAGATGATGTTGTGCTCGACGGCGGGCCAGAACTGCGGGTTGTCCGCGAAGAGTTGTTTGAAGTTGTCCAGGCCCACCCACTTGATCGAGTCGAACCCGATGCCGTCCCAGGTGGTGAACGCCAGCAGGATCGAGGCGAGGGCGGTGACCCAGACGAGGGCCACGTGCAGGACCGTGGGCACGCCGGCCATCACGGCGAGCGTGAACCGGTCGCGGCGGGTCAGCAGGCGCCGGTGGCCGTGCGTGCCCCGCTTCTTCTCGTGCGCGCCACCGGGAGGCGGCACGGCGGCCGCCTCCGGGGACTTCGTCGTCGTGTCCGTCGTCATGGGGCTGCTCACGAGGACGCGAAGATCGTCTTCTTCTGGCGTTCGATGGACGCCAGCAGGCTGTCCACGCCCTTGGGGTTCTGCAGGAACTTCTGCAGCCCGGGCTGCATCACCGTGGAGGTGAAGTCCGGCCGGGAGTCGCGGTCCATGAACTGGGTGAGGCTCTTGGCGCCGCTGATCATCGTGTACGCCTTCTTCTGCAGCGCGGTGTACGAGGAGGTGTCGGCCTTGCTGGAGGCGGCCACCACGCTGTTGTCGGCCTTGAGGTAGATCGCCTCGGCCTGCGGGGTGCCGAGGAACTCCATGAGCTTCAGGACGCCGTCGTGGTTCTTCGGGGACTTGCTCACCATGAACCCGTCGGTCGGCGCCTCGACGGTGTCCTGCCCGTACGCGGAGTTCATCTCCGGGAAGGCGAAGAAGTCCAGGTCGTCCAGGTCGGCCTTGTTGGTGAACTGCTGGCCGACGAAGGAGCCGAGGACGTACATGCCCGCCTTCTTGGCCACCAGGCCCTGGGCGGCGTCCTGCCAGGTGCGGCCCATGAAGCCGTCCTGGTGGTAGGGGAGGATCTCGCTCCAGTGGTCGAAGACGGCCTTGACCTTGGGGTCGGTCCAGGACGCCTTGCCCGCCATCAACTGGACGTGGAAGTCGTAGCCGTTGAGGCGGAAGTTGATCTGGTCGAAGGTGCCCATCGCGGGCCATGCGTCCTTGTCGCCGAAGGCGAGCGGGACGAGGCCGTCCTTCTTCATCTGCTTGCACAGGGAGACGAACTGGTCCCAGGTGGTGGGGACCTGGTAGCCGTGCTGCTGGAACACGCTCTTGCGGTAGAAGACCGCCCACGGGTACGTGTACAGCGGAACGAAGTAGAACTTGCCGTCCTCGCCCTTGGACAGCTTCTTCATCGCGTCGGGGAAGTTGTCCCCGATCTTCGCCCACACGTCGTCGATCGGCGAGGCGAGGCTCTTCGCCGCGAAGAACTGCATGCGGTACCCGGCGAACCAGGTGAACACGTCGTCCGGGGTGCCCTGGAGGTAGGAGTTGATCTGCTCCTGGAAGGTGTTGTGGTCCTTCGTGTTCACATCGACCTTGAGGCCGGACTGCTTGGTGAAGGCCGCGTAGATCTCGGCGAAGGCCTTCTTCGGCACCGCGTCCGAGGCGTTGGAGCCGAGGGTCACGGTCTTCGGGTCGGAGGAGGAACCGCTGCCGCCGCAGGCCGACAGCAGGGGTATGCCGGCACCGGCGAGCAGGGCGGCACCGCCGGCCCCGCGCAGCAGCGAGCGACGACTGGGACCCGGGACGGAAAGACCGGAGGGGGACAGGCGCATGGCGGCTCCTGAGGAATACAGGGTTCGGCCAAGGGGTTGAGTCGATCACCGAAAGGTCTTCGAAACCGCTCAGAAATCAACTCGACCGAACATCGTGGGCGTAATAACAGTCCCAAGTCCGCTCATGCGTCAATAGCAGCGGTCGTACTGGCGGGCGTCTTGCCCGAAACGTAATCGTCATTGATATCCGCACTGTTCGCGGCGGTCGCGGCGAACAGCCCCCACGGCTCGGGCGGCCGTGGGGGCTGTGTGAATACGGGGGTTCCGTTTGCGGGTCTGACCAGGAAGCCTTCGGCTTCTGGCCGGCGGGCCTCCGGGTGCGGGCCGGCGGACTCTCAGCCCCGGACCAGGAGTTGGAAGTCGAAGGCGTAGCGCGACGCCCGGTAGACGTGGGTGCCGTACTCCACCGGGCGGCCGGTGTCGTCGTAGGCGGTGCGCTGCATGGTGAGCAGCGCGGCGCCCTCCTTCTCGTCCAGCAGCGCGGCCTCCTGGGCCGTCGCGCCGCGCGCGCCGACGGACTGGTGGGCGCTGTGCAGGGTGATGCCGGCCGAGCGCATCATCCGGTACAGGCCCGTCGACTCCAGCCGCTCCGTGTCGAGTCGGAGCAGGGTGGCGGGCAGGTAGTTGCACAGGAACGCCACCGGCTGCCCGTGTGTGCCGCGCAGCCGCTCCAGTACGACGACCTCGGCGCCCTCGGCGAGGGCGAGGGCCGCGGCCACCGGCGCGGGCGCCGGGATGCGTTCGTTGCGCAGCACCCGGGTCGTCGGTCCCTGTCCGGCCGACTCCAGGTCGTCGTAGAGACTGCTCAGTTCCAGGGGCCGCTTGACCTGCCGGTGGACCACCTGTGTGCCGACCCCGCGGCGGCGCACCAGCAGTCCCTTGTCGACCAGGGACTGGATCGCCTGGCGGACGGTGGGCCGGGACAGACCGAGCCGCACGGACAGGCCTACTTCGTTGCCCAGGAGGTCTCCCGGCGCCAGCAGCCCGCGCCCGATGGCCGCTTCCAGTTGCTGGGCGATCTGGTGGTACAGCGGCACCGGGCTGGTGCGGTCCAGGGCGAAGGTGCGGGAATCGAGCGCGCGATCACCCGGTGCCGTTCGCTGTGGGGTGCGGTGTACTGGGCTCATGCCTCCCAGGTGTAGGTCCCCGAAGGCGAAGGTGTCAATGATTTGTGCTTACATTCGGACCTGCTTGTGAAATGATGTCTTAACAAAGTATTGACAGCGGGCTCGCCAGGGACTTGGATCCCGTCCCAACGCAACAGCGTCCCTTCCCCCGTCGCACGCACAGTGAGGTGCAAGGAAAGATGGACCGCTCTTCTCGCTCGGGCTCCCGCAAACTGGTGCCGTTGGCGGCCGTTGCCGCCGCGGCGGCCCTGGCCCTCACGGGCTGCTCCAGCAGCCACGGCGGCAAAAAGGCCGAGGAGGCGGCGGCGAACGCCTCCGCGGGCAAGGCCGACACCCCCCGGATGACCGTCGCGCTGGTCACCCACCAGGCGCCCGGCGACACCTTCTGGGACACCGTCCGCAAGGGTGCCGAGGCCGCCGCGGCCAAGGACAACATCAAGCTCGTCTACTCCGCCGACCCGATCGCGGGCAACCAGGCGAACCTGGTGCAGAACGCGATCGACCAGAAGGTCGACGGCATAGCGGTCACCCTGGCCAAGCCCGACGCGATGAAGAGCGCCGTCGCCAAGGCGGAGCAGGCCGGCATCCCGGTGGTCGGCCTGAACTCGGGCCTGAGCGACTGGAAGAAGCTGGGCCTGATGGAGTTCTTCGGGCAGGACGAGAGCGTGGCGGGCGAGGCGTTCGGCGACAAGCTGAACACCACCGGTGCCAAGAAGGTCGTCTGTGTGATCCAGGAGCAGGGCAACGTCGGCCTCACCCAGCGCTGCGACGGGGTGAAGAAGACGTTCAAGGGCACCACCGAGACGCTGTACGTGAACGGGACCGACATGCCGTCGGTGCGGTCGACCATCACGGCGAAGCTGAAGCAGGACACCTCCGTCGACACGGTCGTCACCCTCGGCGCCCCGTTCGCCCTGACCGCGGTGCAGTCGGTGGGCGACGCGGGCAGCAAGGCCAAGGTGGCCACCTTCGACCTCAACAAGGATCTGGTGAAGGGCGTCCAGAACGGCTCCATCGAGTTCGCCGTGGACCAGCAGCCCTATCTGCAGGGCTATCTGGCGGTCGACTCCCTGTGGCTCTACAAGTACAACGGCAACTACAGCGGCGGCGGTGTCCAGCCGGTCCTCACCGGCCCGGCCTTCGTCGACAAGTCCAACGTCGACAAGGTCGCGGAGTTCGCCGCGAAGGGGACCCGGTGATGAGCATGGCCCAGCAGGCCGAACCGGCCGTCGGCGGGCCGCCGACGTCCGGCTCCAAGGAGACCGACGGCCGTACCGCACGGCGCCCCCTGGTGCTGAGGCTGCTGGCGCGGCCCGAAGTGGGCGTCTTCCTCGGCGCCGTCGCCGTTCTGGTCTTCTTCCTGATCGCCGCGCCCTCGGTCCGCCAGGGCAGCTCGATGGCGACGATCCTCTACCAGTCGTCGACCATCGGGATCATGGCCCTGCCGGTGGCCCTGCTGATGATCGGGGGCGAGTTCGACCTCTCGGCCGGTGTCGCCGTGATCACCTCGGCGCTCACCGCCAGCATGCTCAGCTACCAGCTGACCATGAACGTGTGGACCGGTGTGATCGTCGCCCTGGCCGTGTCGCTCGGGATCGGCGCCCTCAACGGCTGGATGGTGGTCAGGACCGGGTTGCCGAGCTTCCTGGTCACCCTCGGCACCTTCCTGATCCTCCAGGGCGTGAACCTCGCCGTCACCAAGCTGATCACCGGGAACGTCGCCACCGACGACATCAGTGACATGGACGGCTTCGACCAGGCCAGAAAGGTCTTCGCGTCCTCCTTCGACGTCGGCGGCGTCCAGGTGAAGATCACCGTGGTGTGGTGGCTGGTCTTCGCGGCCCTCGCGACCTGGGTGCTGCTGCGCACCAAGTACGGCAACTGGATCTTCGCCGTCGGCGGCGACAAGGACAGCGCCCGCGCCGTCGGCGTCCCGGTGAAGTTCACCAAGATCACACTGTTCATGCTGGTCGGCTTCGGCGCCTGGTTCGTCGGCATGCACAACCTGTTCTCGTTCAACACCGTGCAGTCCGGCGAGGGCGTCGGGCAGGAGCTGATCTACATCGCGGCGGCCGTCATCGGCGGCTGTCTGCTGACCGGCGGCTACGGCTCGGCGATCGGCCCCGTCTTCGGCGCCTTCATGTTCGGCATGGTCAACCAGGGCATCGTCTACGCCGGCTGGAACCCCGACTGGTTCAAGGCCTTCCTCGGCGTGATGCTGCTCGGCGCCGTCCTGATCAATCTGTGGGTCCAGCGCACGGCGACCCGGAGGTAACCGATGACTGACAACGGAACCGGCACCCACGGCGCCGTCCTCGAGGACGCCGAGCCCGCCGCCGACGCACCCCTGGTCGAGCTGCGCGGCGCCGGCAAGTCCTACGGCAACATCCGCGCCCTGCACGGAGTCGACCTCGCGGTCCATGCCGGCCGGGTGACCTGTGTGCTCGGCGACAACGGCGCGGGCAAGTCCACCCTCATCAAGATCATCTCCGGGCTGCACCAGCACACCGAGGGCGACTTCCTCGTCGACGGCCGGCCGGTGCGCTTCGGCAGCCCGCGCGAGGCCCTCGACAAGGGCATCGCGGCCGTCTACCAGGACCTGGCCACCGTCCCCCTGATGCCGGTGTGGCGGAACTTCTTCCTGGGCTCCGAGATGACCAAGGGCCCCTGGCCGATCCGCCGCCTGGACATCGCCCGCATGAAGGAGACCGCCGACCAGGAACTGCGCAACATGGGCATCGTCCTGGACGACCTCGAGCAGCCCATCGGCACCCTCTCGGGCGGCCAGCGCCAGTGCGTGGCCATCGCCCGCGCCGTCCACTTCGGCGCCCGGGTCCTCATCCTGGACGAGCCCACCGCCGCCCTCGGCGTGAAGCAGTCCGGCGTGGTGCTGAAGTACATCGCCGCCGCCCGCGACCGCGGCCTCGGCGTCATCTTCATCACCCACAACCCCCACCACGCCTACATGGTCGGCGACCACTTCAGCGTGCTGCGCCTCGGCACCCTGGAGCTGTCCGCCGACCGCAGCGAGGTCAGCCTCGAAGAGCTGACCAACCACATGGCAGGCGGCGCCGAACTCGCCGCGCTCAAGCACGAACTGGCCCAGGTGCGCGGCGTCGACGTCGACGAACTGCCCGAGGAGCAGGACCTCACCGCACCCGTGGCGACCTCCCCCGAAGGGAACTCCTGACCGTGCCCCACGTCCTCGACCGCATCCGGGTCGGCTCCGCCCCCGACTCCTGGGGCGTCTGGTTCCCGGACGACCCCCGGCAGGTGCCCTGGGAACGCTTCCTCGACGAGGTCTCCGAGGCCGGCTACGACTGGATCGAACTCGGCCCCTACGGCTATCTGCCCACCGATCCCGTGCGGCTCGGCGAGGAGGCGGCCCGGCGGAACCTGAAGGTCTCGGCGGGCACGGTCTTCACCGGCATGCACCGCGGCCCCTCCGTCTGGGAGGAGACCTGGGCGCACGTCCGCCAGGTCGCCGCGCTCACCCAGGCGATGGGAGCCCGCCATCTGGTGGTGATCCCGTCGTTCTGGCGGGACGACAAGACCGCCGAGATCCTGGAGCCGCCGGAGCTGACCGCCGAGCAGTGGGCGCACCTCACCAAGGGCATGGAGCGCCTGGGCCACGAGGTGAAGGAGACCTTCGGCCTCGACATCGTGGTCCACCCCCACGCCGACACCCACATCGACACCGAGGCCCACGTCGAGCGCTTCCTCGACTCCACCGACTCCGACCTGGTCAACCTCTGCCTGGACACCGGGCACTACGCCTACTGCGGCGGCGACAGCGTCAAGCTGATCGAGACGTACGGCGAGCGCATCGGCTATCTGCACCTCAAGCAGGTCGACCCCGCGATCCTCGCCGAGGTCGTCGCGGGCGGGGTGCCGTTCGGGCCGGCCGTGCAACGCGGGGTGATGTGCGAACCGCCCTCCGGGGTACCCGAGTTGGGGCCGGTGCTGGAGGCGGCGCAGAAGCTGGGCGTGGAGCTGTTCGCCATCGTCGAGCAGGACATGTACCCCTGCGAGCCGGACAGGCCGCTGCCGATCGCCTCGACGTAGTCGAGGAGCAGCTCCTTGAACCCCTGGTACTCGGCGCTGTCCAGGTCGTACCGGGCCAGCACCTGGCCGAGGTAGGCGT
>NZ_JBSGDB010000088.1:11551-23538 GCF_053602155.1 Streptomyces sp. NPDC004561 | reverse complement strand
GCCGCCCGAGCACGTGGACACGGTCGTCGAAGTGACCGGCAACCACTACTCGATGCTGGAGGACCACGCCGGCACCACCGCGGCGGCCGTGGACTCCTGGCTGGCGGACGTCGTCACGGACGCGTCCGGCCCCACCGCACCCGAGGACGCGACGACCGCATGACCGGCCCGCGACCACCGCGAGCCCCCCAGACCGACAGAGCAGATGTGGGAGACGAATCATGACGAAGGCTCTCTACGAGATGGGCGAGACCCCTCCGCTCGGTGAGGTCCCGCGGCAGATGTACGCCTCGGTGATCCGCCAGGACCGCTTCGGAGAGCCGAAGCAGGCTTTCCGCACCGAGGTCGTCGACACGCCCCCGGTGGGCCGGGGGCAGGTGCTGGTCTACGTGATGGCCGCCGGCATCAACTACAACAACGTGTGGTCCTCGCTGGGCAAGCCGGTCGACGTGATCGGGATGCGGCAGCGCCAGGGCGAGTCCGAGGACTTCCACATCGGAGGCTCGGAGGCCTCCGGTGTGGTGTGGGCCGTCGGCGAAGGCGTCCGCAACGTCAAGGTGGGTGACCACGTGCTGCTCACCAGCGGCCAGTGGGACGAGACCGCCGAGGACATCCGGCTGGGCAGGGACCCGCTGGTCTCGGAGAGCATCAGGGCCTGGGGGTACGAGACCAACTACGGCTCCTTCGCGCAGTTCTGCCGCGTCGACGAGTACCAGTGCCACCCCAAGCCCGCCCATCTGTCGTGGGAGGAGTCGGCGGCCTTCCTGCTCACCGGGCCCACCGCCTACCGGCAGCTGTTCGGCTGGCGGGGCAACACGGTCCGCCCCGGCGACCCCGTGCTGATCTGGGGCGGCGCGGGCGGCCTCGGCTCGATGGCCATCCAGCTCGTGAAGCTGGCCGGCGGCATCCCGATCGCCGTGGTCTCCAGCGAGGACCGCTCCGAGTACTGCCGCCGCCTCGGGGCCGCGGGCACCGTCAACCGCCGCGACTTCGACCACTGGGGCCGCCTGCCCGACGTCGGCGACGCCGAGGCGTCGGCGCGGTTCCTGCGCGGCGCCCGCGGGGTCGGCAAGAGGATCTGGGAGATCCTCGGCGAACGCAGGTCCCCGCGGATCGTGCTGGAGCACAGCGGCCAGGACACCCTGCCGACCTCGATGTACCTGTGCGACAACGCCGGCATGGTGGTGATCTGCGGCGGCACCTCCGGCTACAACGGAGACGTCGACCTGCGCCACCTGTGGATGCGCTCCAAGCGCCTCCAGGGCTCGCACTACGCCGGCGCCCGCGAGTGCCGTGAGGTCATCGACCTGGTCGGCGCGGGCATGCTCGACCCCTGCCTGTCCGCCTGCGAGGGCTTCCAGGACATCGGGCGCATGCACCAGATGATGCACGACAACGTGCACCCCTCCGGGAACATGGCCGTCCTCGTGAACGCGCCCCGGCGCGGTGAGACCGCGCTCGAACCCGCCGCGGCCTGACCGGCCCGGTCGTACGAACCCCCCACCCACCAGCGCAAGGAGAGTCATGCCCGAGCCCACCGCCGACGCGCCCGCCGTCCCCAAGGCCCGCAGCTGCCCGTTCCTGCCGCCGGACGGCCTCGCCGGCATCCGGGCGGCCGCCCCCGTCACCCGGGCCACCTTCACCAGCGGCCAGGAGGCGTGGCTGGTGACCGGCTACGAGGAGGTGCGCGCCCTGCTGCGCGACCCCTCGTTCAGCGTCCAGGTGCCCCACGCACTGCACACCCAGGACGGCGTCGTCACCCAGAAGCCCGGCCGCGGCAGCCTGCTGTGGCAGGACGAACCGGAGCACACCGCGGACCGCAAGCTGCTCGCCAAGGAGTTCACCGTCCGGCGCATGCAGGCGCTCCGGCCGAACATCCAGCGCATCGTCGACGAGCACCTCGACGCCATCGAGGCGCAGGGCGGGCCGGTCGACCTGGTGAGGACCTTCGCCAACCCGGTGCCCTCCATGGTGATCTCCGACCTGTTCGGCGTCCCGGTCGAGCGGCGGCCGGAGTTCCAGGAGATCGCCGAGGCGATGATGCGGGTCGACCAGGACGCCGCCGCCACCGAGGCCGCCGGCATGCGCCTGGGCGGGCTGCTCTACCAGCTCGTCCAGGAGCGCCGGGCCGACCCCGGTGACGACCTGATCTCGGCGCTGATCACCACCGAGGACCCCGACGGCGTCGTCGACGACATGTTCCTCATGAACGCGGCCGGCACCCTGCTGATCGCGGCGCACGACACCACCGCCTGCATGATCGGCCTCGGTGCGGCGCTGCTCCTCGACCGCCCCGACCAGCTGGCCCTGCTCCGTGAGAACCCGTCGCTGGTCGGCAACGCGGTGGAGGAGCTGCTGCGCTACCTCACCATCGGCCAGTTCGGCGGCGAGCGCGTCGCCACCCAGGACGTGGAGCTCGGAGGCAGGCGCATCGCCGAGGGCGAGCAGGTCGTCGCGCACGTCCTCGCCGCAGACTTCGACCCCGCCTTCGTGGACGAGCCGGAGCGCTTCGACATCACCCGCCGCCCCGCCCCGCATCTGGCCTTCGGCTTCGGCGCACACCAGTGCATCGGCCAGCAACTCGCCCGGATCGAGCTGCAGATCGTCTTCGAGACCCTGTTCCGCCGCTTCCCGACCCTGCGTCTGGCCAAGCCGGTCGAGGAGCTCCGCTTCCGCACCGACATGGTCTTCTACGGCGTGCACGAGCTGCCCGTCACCTGGTGAACCCCGCACCACCGCCCACTTCCACGCGTGATCGGCGCAGGCGGACCGCGTGCGCCGATCACGCCTTCCCTCACCACACCGGGGGCGGCCGAGGCCGCCGTGAGGAGCCCTCACGCCGACCGCCCCCGTGGCCCTGCACGCATCGATGAACCACCGCACTGCCGATCGTTCGAAAGGCACCACATGACCGAGACCGAAATCCGCCGTACCGAGTCGCCGGCCCCCTCGTTCCCCCGGGACAGGACCTGCCCGTACCAGCCGCCGAAGGCCTACGCGGAATGGCGCGGCGAGAGCCCGCTGACGCAGGTCACGCTGTTCGACGGCCGGCCGGCGTGGCTGATCACCGGCCATGCCGAGGGACGGGCGCTGCTCGTCGATCCCCGGCTGTCCTCCGACTGGGGGCACCCGGTCTTCCCCGTCGTCGTCCAGCGCACCGAAGGCCGCGGCGGACTCGCGTTCCCGCTGATCGGCGTCGACGACCCCCTGCACGCCCGGCAGCGGCGCATGCTCATCCCCAGCTTCGGCGTCAAGCGCATGAACGCCATCCGTCCCCGGCTCCAGAGCCTCGTCGACCGGCTCCTGGACGACATGCTGGCGAAGGGGCCGGTCGCGGACCTGGTGTCGGCCTTCGCCCTGCCCGTGCCCTCCATGGCGATCTGCGAGCTCCTCGGAGTCCCGTACGCCGACCACGACTTCTTCGAGGCGTCCTCCCGCAACTTCGTGGGCGCCGCGACGTCGGCGGAGGCCGACGCGGCCTTCGGCGAGCTGTACACGTATCTGCACGGCCTGGTCGTGAAGAAGCAGGCCGAGCCCGAGGACGGCCTGCTGGACGAGCTGATCGCACGCCAGCTGGAGGAGGGCGGCCTGGACCACGACGAGGTGGTCATGATCGCGCTGGTCCTGCTGGTGGCCGGCCACGAGACCACCGTCAACGCGATCGCCCTCGGAGCCCTCACCCTCATCCAGCACCCCGAGCAGACCGACGTGCTGCTGCGAGACCCCGGCGCGATCTCGGGAGTGGTCGAGGAACTCCTGCGGTTCACCTCCGTCTCCGACTACATCGTCCGGATGGCCAAGGAGGACATCGATGTCGGCGGCGAGACCATCAAGGCCGGGGACGCGGTGCTGGTCTCCATCACGCTGATGAACCGCGACGCCAAGGCGTACGAGAACCCCGACGCCTTCGACGCCCGGCGCAACGCACGTCACCACGTCGGCTTCGGCCACGGCATCCACCAGTGCCTGGGGCAGAATCTCGCCCGCGCCGAGCTGGAGATCGCCCTCGGCGGGCTCTTCGCCCGCATCCCGGGCCTGCGGCTGGCCGTACCCCTGGACGAGGTGCCTCTCAAGGCCGGCCACGACGCCCAGGGTCCGATCGAGCTGCCCGTCACCTGGTGAGGACCCGGGCGGAGGGAACGGAAGGAAGGGAGGCGGGCCACGCCATGCGCATCACCATCGACCGCGACCGGTGCATCGGCTCCGGCCAGTGCGTCATGACCGCACCAGGTGTCTTCACGCAGGACGACGACGCGCTGGTCGCCCTGGTCCCGGGGCATGAGGACGGGGCGGGGGACCCGCGCGTCCACGACGTCCCCATGGCCTGTCCGGTGCAGGCGGTCGCGATCTCCGAGGACTGAGCGGCATCGGCCGGCGCGAGCCGAGGGAGCCGTCCACCACGCTCACCGGCCGGATCCGGGCCCGTCCCGCTCCGGGCACAGGCCCGCGAGCGCCTGGCCGGCGCCGTGGCCCAGCAGTTCGTGGAGCAGCGGCGTCGCGGGCAGTGCCGGGTGGAGGTACACGTGCTCGCGGCGTTGTTCGACGGCGGCCAGCAGCCTCCGGAAGGTGGTCCTCGCCTCCTCGGTCCGCCCGCAGTGATGTTGCGCCTGGCCCAGCAGGCCCAGGTGGAGCGGGTGGCGTAAGTACGTCCTGGACTCGCCCAGTTCGGCCAGTGAGGTGTGCATGAGATCGAGGCCGCCGTCGTGATCTCCCGCGTGCGCCAGGCCCCATCCCTTGACGACACCCAGCATCGCCTTCCAGTAGAGAAGCCCGTGCTCGCCCGCGACACGGACGCCCTTGTCGCCGGAGACGAGAGCGGTGCGGGCGTCACCCTCCCAGGCCGCCACGACCGCGTCCACGTACAGCGCGAAGGAGCGGTCGGACGGCCGGCTCTCGTACTCGGTGAGGCTCAGCAGCTCACGTCGGCGCGCGCCGGCCGTCTGCCGGTGCCCGAGGAGCCAGTGGGTGAAGGTGTCGTAGGAGCGGCAGGAGACACGTGGGTCGTGCTGAAAGGTACGGGCCAGTGCGTGACCCTCGTTGGCGAAACGATCCGCCATGCCGACGCCGCGCTCCAGTTCGGCCAGCGCCTGCGGCAGCATCCCGCGCACATGCAGCACGATGCCTTCGCCGTACGACGCACCCAGCGCCGCCACGGAGTCCCGGGTCTGGCGTGAGAGGTCCCGCAGCAGGCCGGAGAACTGCCGCGAGGCGTCGTAGCGGCCGGTGACCAGGTAGGCCGCGCACAGCGCCCAGAGCACCGGCGGGTCCTCGGGGGCATGCGTGGCCGGGCCGAGGGCGCGACCGCGCGTCAGTGCCGCCTCGGCCTCGGGGTGGCCGTAGCCGCGGGTGGTGGCGAGTACCTGGCCGAGCTGGATGTGCAGCTTCTGTTCCAGCCTCACCGTGGCGGAGTCGTCCGGCGGCAGGAAGCCGACCAGGTGCACCGCGCGGCGCAGCCAGATCTCCACCTGCTCGTACGCCATGCACTGCTCGGCGTGTTCCGCGGCGAGCAGCAGCCGGGGCAGGACGTCGGCGGCGGACAGCGCGCTCTTGGCGTGCCAGCTGTGATGTGCCACCCGCTCGATCTCCTCGCCCCCCACCTGCCCGCGCCGGCGTGCGCACAGCGCGTCGGCGACCCTGGCGTGCAGACGGTGGCGGTCCTCACGCGGGAGCTCGTCGACGAGCGTCTCCTGGACCAGGGCATGAGCGAAGTGCAGCCGCCCCGGATGGTGCGGGTCCTCCTCCAGCAGTCCGGCACGGATGGCCGACTCGAGACCCGTGATGACCGGTTCGTCGCGCGTCGCGGTCCGGTGCAGCAGGTCGGTGTCCACCTCGGCGCCGATGACGGCGCACAGCCGAAGCACCCGCAGGACCGGCTCGGGCAGCGCGGCGAACCGCTGGTGCAGCGCCTCGCGTACGCCGGTGGGAATGTGGGCCAGGAGCGCGTCGACCGCATCGGGGCGGTGGAGTTTACGGGCGTCTCCCACGAGGGAGAGGAGCTGCATCACGAAGTACGGGTTGCCTTCGCTGCGCCGGTGCAGCACCTCGACGACCATCGGATCCACACCGGGCCCCGCATGCGCCTCGACGAGGGCGCCGACGGCCTGAAGGGAGAGCCCGCAGAGCCGCAGCGTCTCGGTCCTGGGGCCGCGCAGCACGTCGGAGACCATCCGGCGCAGCGTCGCGTCCGACTCGGCCTCGAACTTCCGGGCCGTGAACACGATGCCGAGCGGACGGCCCTGGCCGCGGGTGCTCAGCAGCCTGAGCAGGTCGAGGGAGGCGCTGTCGGCCCATTGCAGATCTTCGAGGAGCAGCACGATCGGGTGCTGTCCGGCGAGGGCGAGCAACACCTCGCAGACCGCGTCGTGGGCGAGGAAGCGGGCCTGGGACCAGTCGGAGGCCGATCGCGGGCCTTCGGTCCGGGCCGCCGACCGCTCGGGCATCAGCGGGTCGAGCAGGGCGCCGAACGGCTCCGTCACCTCGCGAAAGGCATCCGGCCGGGTGGCGGACAGCCGCCGCAGGATCTGGGTCCACAGCCAGTAGGCGGGGACGCCTTCGCCGGGGAAGCAGGCCACAAGCCGGTGGTCACGCAGAACGACCTGTTCGGGCTTCCGGTGCGGCTGAACGGCCGAGTTGACTTGGAGCGCGCTCCAGGTCATAGCGTCGAAGACACCCCGGCGCGCGGGATCCGCGCACCCGGTCTCCCGCACGGGATGCCGGGTGCCGGGATCCGTCGCTAGATGGAGGAAGGCCCACGCACCGCGGGAAGACGACGATCGAGAGCGCGGGAAAGGACCACCCATGCAGAAGCGCAGTCTGCGGGACCTCCAGGTATCGGCCATCGGCCTCGGGTGCATGGGGATGTCGGCCTTCTACGGCACCACCGACCAGGACGAGGGCGTCGCGACCATCCGGCGCGCCCTCGAACTGGGCATCGACTTCCTGGACACCGCACAGCTCTACGGCCCGCTCACCAACGAGTCGCTGGTGGGCGAGGCGATCAAGGGTCATCGCGACGAGTACGTGATCGCGACGAAGTTCAACTACCGGATGGACGACGCGGTGCCGGGCGACATGAGCACCGTGGGCCGGCAGGACGGCTCGGCCGAGCATGTGCGCAGCTCGGTCCACGGCTCGCTCAAGCGCCTGGGCACCGACCACATCGACCTCTACTACCAGCACCGGGTCGACCCCGCCGTGCCCATCGAGGAGACGGTCGGCGCGCTGGCGGAGCTGGTCGCCGAGGGCAAGGTGCGGCACATCGGGCTGAGCGAGGCGAGCGCGGAGACCATCCGCCGCGCCCACGCCGTGCACCCGGTCACCGCGATCCAGAGCGAGTACTCGCTGTGGACCCGGGACGTGGAGGCCGAGGTGCTGCCCGCCTGCCGGGAGCTCGGTATCGGCTTCGTGCCGTACTCGCCGCTCGGGCGGGGCTTCCTCGCCGGGCGCTTCTCCTCCCCGGCCGAGCTGGACGAGAACGACTTCCGCCGCAACAACCCGCGCTTCACCGACGCCAACCTGGAGGCGAACCTGCGGCTGGCGGCCAAGGTGAAGGAGATCGCCGCCGAGAAGGACGTGACCCCGGCCCAGCTGGCGATCGCCTGGGTGCTGGCGCAGGGCGAGGACCTGGTGCCGATCCCGGGCACCAAGCGCCGCACCTACCTGGAGCAGAACGCCGCCGCGGTCGGCATCGAGCTGACCGCGCAGGACCTGGCCCGCATCGACGCCGAGCTGCCCGAGGCCGCGGGCGAGCGGTACGACGAGGCGGGAATGCGGTCGGTGAACCGGTAGGACCGGGCGTCACCGCCGCCGGGCGCCTACCCGGCGCGGTACGGCATGCCGACCGCGCCGGGTAGGCGTAGCGTCCCGGTAGGCGGAGACCCGGCACACCGGGCGAGGTCGCTCGCCCCCAGGACGCGGGCGAGCGCCCCGCCGGCCGGGGTCCGCCCCGCGTTGCTGGAGGTGCCAGGTGACGGGCCCAGGTGATCCGGCCGTCCGTACCGGGGAGCTGGATGCCGCGTTCGCGGAGACGGTGCGGCGCACCGGCGCGTCCATCGGTGCTCTGTATCTGCTGACACCGGACGAGCGGCTGCTGCGGCTGGACGTTCTGTACGGCATCTCCGCCGAGTTCGCCGCGCCGTGGGTGAGGGTGCCGATGACGGCTCCCGCGCCGGTGGCCGACGCGGTCCGCGAGGAGCGTGTGGTCTGGCTGGGCAGCCAGGAGCAGGTGGCTCGCAGCTATCCGCGCACGGCGATGGCGCTGCCGTACCCCTTGGCGATGGTCGCCGCGCCCGTCACCGGCCTGCGGCGGTGGGGTGCGCTGCTGCTGATGTGGCCGGCCACGCGTCCGCACCGGATGAGCCGGCGGGAGGAGGGCCACATCGCGTCCAGATGCCGGCAGCTGGCCCGGTTGCTGGAGGACTCCGATGGGTGCGGAGAGGCCCTGATGTCCGGTGCCGTCGCGCCGCGCGTCCTGGCCACCGCGACCGGTCGCTCGTCCGCCGGTCCGGCGATGGCCGCCGCCGACTTCGTCGAACGCCTGCCCGGAGGCAGTTGCGCACTGGACCTGGAAGGGCGGGTCACCTACGTCAGCTCCGGGGCCTGCGACCTGCTGGGGGTGACCGCCGAGCAGCTGCTGGGCACGCGGCCGTGGCAGTCCCTGCACTGGCTCGACGACCCCACGTACGAGGACCGCTACCGGGCCGCGGTGATCAGCCGGGAGCCGGTCTCCTTCAGCGCGTGCCGCCCGCCGGACGAGTGGCTGGAGTTCCACCTCTTCCCGGATGCCAGCGGCATCAGCGTCCGCATCGTTCCCAGCGGGGGGCGGAACCTGGCGACCCCGGCGCCGCCCCGGTCCGCGGGGAGCGCCACGCCCGCCCGCGCCGGGCAGCTGTACCAGCTGATGCACCTGGCCGCCGGGCTGACCGAGGTCGTCGGCGTCCAGGACGTCATCGACCTGATCGCCGACCAGGTCATGCCCGCGTTCGGCGCGCACGGTCTGGTGCTGTCCGCGGCGGATGCCGGCCGGCTGCGGATCACCGGCTACCGCGGCTATCCCCCGGCCAGCGTCGAGCGTCTCGACGGGCTGCCGATCGACACCGGGTTCACGCCGGCCGGGCAGGTCCTGGCCTCCGGGATACCGGCGTTCTTCTCGCAGCCGGATGAGATGCGGCGGCTCTACCCCGAGGCCGTGCCGGTCAGCGGCAAGCAGGCCTGGGCCTTCCTGCCGCTGATCATCTCCGGCCGGCCCGTCGGCTGTTGCGTGCTGTCCTACGAAGGCCCCCACGAGTTCCCGGCGGAGGAGCGCGCGGTCATGGCGTCGCTCGCCGGACTCATCGCCCAGGCCCTGGACCGGGCCCGGCTGTACGACGCCAAGCAGGAGCTCGCCCACGGTCTCCAGCAGGCACTGCTGCCCCGCACCCTGCCCACGGTCACCGGTCTGCGGGTCGCGGCGCGCTATCTGCCCGCGACCCGGGGCATGGACATCGGCGGGGACTTCTACGACCTGATCCGGCTCGGCGACAGCGCCGCCGTGGCCGTCATCGGCGACGTCCAGGGGCACAACGTCGCCGCCGCGGCGCTGATGGGGCAGGTCCGTACCGGGGTCCGGGCCCATGCGACGACCGGGGCGACCCCGGACCGGATCCTCTCCGGCACCAGCCGTCTGCTCGCCGATCTCGGGCCCGACCTGTTCACCAGCTGTCTGTGCGCCCACCTCGATCTCGCCGGGCGGCGCGCGACCCTGGCCAGCGCCGGGCACCCGCCGCCGCTGCTGCGCCTCGCGAACGGGGCCACCCGGCCCGTCGACGTCCCGGCCGGACCGCCCCTCGGGGTCGACCCCGCCGCCGTGTTCCCGGTGACCGGGATCCCGCTCGCCCCCGGCACGCTGCTCGCCTTCTACACCGACGGCCTCGTCGAACGGCCCGGCGTCGACCTCGACGACTCCATGACCGACCTCGCCGGGCGGCTCGCCGCGGCCGGCGACGAGGACCTGGAAGCGCTGATCGACGGTCTGCTGCGGCACGCCGGTGCGGCCGCCCGGCGCACCGACGACATCGCGCTGCTCGTACTGCAGGTGGCCGCCCCACCGGGCGGGTCCGAACGCTGAGCCGGCGCTCGCCGCGGTCGGCCGCGAGGCGACCGGTCTCCGGCAGCCTGTGAGCAACCCCACGCGTGCGGCCAACTACCAGCGGCGCGCGCCCCTTTGGCGGGCGTACGAACTCGGTGGCGGGGGCGCCCCCCTGCCTCCGTCCCGTCCCTTCTGCCACCATGGTCGGCGCCCGGACCAGGTGGCCCGGCCGTGCAGCGCAGCCGGCCCGACGGGTTCCGCCGGTCGCTCCTTCCGCCTCACCTGGTTGTCGAGAACCCTTCGTGTCCTCTGCCCCCGCCCTGCCCGCGCCCGTGTCCAGCACCGCCTCCGCCTCGCGTTCGCCGTGGCGGTCCCTGCGCCACCGCGGGATGCGCTGGTGGTCGGCCGCGAACTTCGTCTCCAACGCCGGTACCTGGATGCAGCTCACGGTGCAGAACCTGCTCGTGCTGCACATCACGGGCTCGGCGGCGGCCACCGGTCTGTCGATGTCCGTCCAGGCGGCGCCCGCCCTGTTCGTGAGCCTGCTGGGCGGCGCGGCGGTGGACCGCTGGCCGCGGAAGCTGACGGTCGCCGTCAGCCAGGCCCTGCTCGGCGTGGTCGCGTTCACCACGGCGCTGCTCGTGGCGCTGGACCGGATCGACATGCCGGCGCTGCTCGTGCTGGCCGCCGTGACCGGCGTCATCGCCACCGTCGACGGCCCCGCCTGCGCGCTGCTCGGCAACGACCTCGTGCCCGTGGAGGACGTACCGTCCGCGATCGGCGTGGGCTCCCTCGTGCACAGCGCGGGGCGGCTCGTGGGCACCGCGCTCGCCGGAGTGACCGTCGCCTTCCTCGGCACGGGGGCCGCCTACGCGGCCAACGGACTGTCCTTCCTGTTCGTGGCGTCCGTCGTGCCGTTCCTGCGGCCCGTCCAGGAAGCCGTGCGCAGGCCGGCGGCCGAGGCGCGGCCGGTTCCGGCGCCCGCGGAGATGACCGTGCGCGAGGGTCTGGCGTACTTCGTGCGCCGGCCCCGGCTGATGGCCCTCGCCGGGATCACCGGGATCAGCTCGGTCTTCGGCCGGAACTACGGCCTCACCCTCGCCGTCCTCGTCACCGGGCCGCTCGCGGGCGGCGCAGCGTCGTTCGGCACCGTCTCCACGGTGCTGGCCGTCGGCGGCATCCTCGGCGCGGTCCTCGGCGCGCGGCTGCGCAAGCCGTCGGTGCGGACCGTCGGGCTGCTCGCGGCGGCGGGCGCGCTGCTCCAGGTCGTGGCGGGGCTGTCCCCGTCGCTGGCCGTGCTGCTGGTGCTGGTGCTGCCGATGGCCGTGGTGGAGTCCGTCTCCGACACCGCCGGCACGGCCGTGCTGCAGACCGATCCGCCCGCCCATCTGCGGGGCCGGGTGCTCGGCGTGTGGAGCAGCGTCGGCACGGTGTGGGGCCTGGGCGGGCCGCCCCTGCTGGGCCTGCTCATGGAGTGGGCCGGGGCACGCGGCGCCCTGGTCGCGGGCGGCCTGCTGATCGCCGGATCGATCGGCGCGGGTCTGCTCGTACGCCGGCGCGGAGCCTTCCTCCCGGTGCCCGTGACCACGCGGGGCACCGACATGCCCGACCGAGCGGCCCTGAGCACGGCCGCCTGACACCCGGCAAGGCCGCGCGTCATTCCCGCCCGTCCGCGAGGCGACGGGCCCGATGCCATGACCGTCCAGCCGGGAGACGACGGACCGGTGCCATGGCCGTCCGGCCAGGAGACGACGGACCGGTGCCATGGCCGTCCGGCCAGGAGACGACGGACCGGTGCCCGTGGCCGTCCGACCGGGAGACGACGGACCGGTGCCATGCCCGCCGGCCGGCAGACGCTGGACCGGCGTCAGCCACGCCCGGACGCCAGACGGCAGACCGGCCTCATCCCAGGCCGGACAGC
>NZ_JBSGDB010000088.1:0-11451 GCF_053602155.1 Streptomyces sp. NPDC004561 | reverse complement strand
GGCTCATCCCAGGCCGGACAGCAGACAGCAGACCCGCGCCACCACAGCCCGGCCGGCAGACGCTGAACCGGTGCCATGCCCGCCGGCCGGCAGACGCTGGACCGGTGCCATGCCCGCCGGTCGGCAGAGACCGGCATCACCCCTGCCCGCGCCCCCAGGCCGGCCGGCGGACAGCAGACCCAGTCACTCCAGCCCAACCGGGCAGACGGCAGACGCTCGACCGGTGTCATCCCCGCTCGGACGGCAGGTTGTAGACGTGGAACGCTTGGCCGATCACCGGCTGGGCGACGTTGCGTACGCGCACCCCGCCGCTGGTCATGCCGTGCTCGGTGCCTGCGTGGGCGTGGCCGTGCACGGCGAGGTCGGCGCCGGCGGTGTCGATCGCCTCCGCGAGCAGATAGCTGCCGAGGAAGGGGTAGATCTCCGGCGGCTCCCCGGCCAGGGTCTCCGGCACGGGCGAGAAGTGGGTGAGCGCGATCCGCACGTCGCAGTTCCACTGCTCCAGGTCCTTCAGGGCGCCGCAGAGGCTGTCGGCGCTGCGGCGGGTGTAGCGGACGAACTCCTTCATGAGGGGCTCGCCGAACTCGCCGGCGCAGCGCCCCACGAAGCCTCCGCCGAAGCCCTTCGTACCGGCCACCCCGATGCGCGCGTCACCGGCGGCGACGACGGCCGCCTGTCCCTCGAGGACGTGTGCGCCGGCGTCCCGGAGGATCGCCGTGACCTCCTCGGGGCGTTCGTCGTGGTGGTCGTGGTTGCCCAGGACGGCCACCACCGGGACCCCGAGGTCCTTGATCTCCCTGGCGACGACCGCGGCCTCCTCCGGTGTGCCGTGCCGGGTGAGGTCTCCGGCGAGGAGCAGGACGTCCGCGCACTCCGGCAGCGTCTCGAAGGCGGGTCGCAGCGTGCCCTGGCTCGCGGGGCCCATGTGGATGTCCCCGACGGCCGCGACGCGGATCATGTCAGGTCCTCCCCGTCAGCGGGCGAGGAGGTCCCGGCGACCAGGATGTCGCAGTGGACCGGGTGCCCCGCGAGATCCTCGCGCACCGTGCGCAGGACGTCGTCCCGGCAGTCGGCGGACGGCACGGTGCCGGTCAGCAGGACGGCGTCGCCGCGCAGTTCCAGCCGTACGCCGAGTTCTCCGAGGGGTCCGGAGGCCAGGCGGTCGGCCAGGTGCGCCACGCGGTAGTCGAGCTGTGTGTCCGGCGGTACGTCGGTCATGACGGCGCCTCCCGGGGTTCGATCACGTTCAGTCGTTCGAGGAGGAAGAGGAAGGCGGCCGGCATGGGCTGGTCGCCGCAGGTGTCGCGCACCACGTTCCAGTCGACCTTCTCGCGCACGGCGCGGGCCACCGGCAGCACGGAGCCGAAGTCGCAGTAGTGCTCCGAGAAGGCGCTGATCAGGCTGCGGATGAGGTCGGTCGGGCACAGCACGGGCATGAGGACCGAGTCGACGGGCAGGACATGGGCCCGGTCGAGCATGTCCTTGGTGACGGGCTCGTGCGCCAGCGAGAAGATGATGTCGACGGTCTGCCCGCGGCAGGTGGTCTTCAGCAGCCAGTCCTCCGGCGGGGTCCGCACGGCGAGCCCGGCCGCGCGCAGGGTGGCGGCCACCGCGTCGGCGTCGTCGGGCAGGATGCAGAAGTCGGCGTCGTGCTGCAGATAGCGGCTGCCGCCGTGGGCGTAGACGGCGACGCTCCCGGCCAGCGCGAACGGGTGGTCCGCGCGCTTGAGCAGGGCGCCGATCTCCTTGGCGGCCTCCAGGATGGCCTGGCTGAGGTCCTGCGGCAGCTCCGACAGCTCCCCGACGGACCGGGCCGGCTGGTACGGCCCCTCCGGCGCGAGGCGGAGTTCGGGGGCCTCCGGTCGCCGGACGGACGCGCTCTCCTCCCCGTCGTGCGTCATGGTCCTCTCCATTCGCGGCACCCTGCCCGGCAGCCGTGACCGGCCCCGGGAGCCAACGGGTACCCGGGGCATGCGGAGCGACACCGCCCACCACCGAGCGGTCGGCCGGGGCGGGGTTGCTTCGGGTCCACCCGCACCGTGTGCCTCATGAGTGGCCGCCCGACCCGCCCGGGAGCACGCTGGTAGGCATGGGATCCCGGCTCGGGCTGGTGCGGCGGCCGTGGCAGTCGACACATGCGCTGCTGCTGCTCCCGATCGCGCTCATCGTGGTGATCACGGTGGTGGATCTGCAGGCGCCCACCAACATCCACCTGGGTCCCGCGCTGGTGATCGCGCCCGCCATCACCCCGTCCTTCGCCGGGCCCCGGACCACGGCGGCCATCGGCGGGCTGGCGGTGGCCGCGCAGATCCTCATCGGCTTCGCCCACGGCGGGATCACCACCTCGAACCACGTCGTGCAGATCATCACCCTCGTGGTGCTCTCGGTGATCACGGTGATCTACAGCGCCCTGCGCGACCGGCGGCAGGCCCAGCTGGCCCAGGTGCGCACGGTCGCCGAGGCCGCACAGCACGTGCTGATGTGGCCGCTGCCCGAGCGGATCGGCACGCTGCGCATCGCGTCGCTCTACCTGGCCGCCGAGGACGAGGCGCAGATCGGCGGCGACCTGTACGCGGCGACCCTGTACGACGGCGGCGTACGCGTCCTGATCGGCGACGTCCGCGGCAAAGGGCTGCCCGCCATCGGCGAGGCCGCGCTGCTGCTCAGCGCGTTCCGGGAGAGCGCCCACCGGCACATGCCGCTGGCGGACCTGGTCGCCACCCTGGATCAGAGCGTCCATCGGTACGCGGCCGAGCTGGAGCCGGAGGAGGAGGCGGGCGAGCGGTTCGTCACGGCGCTGCTGATGGAGATACCGGACCACGATCCGATCACCCGGATGACCAGTTCCGGCCATCCGCCGCCGCTGCTGCTGAGCCCCGGTCACGTCGTCACGGTGCCCAGCCTGCACCCCTCGCCGCCGCTCGGGGTGCACACGGGTGTCGAGCACACGCTGGACGTATTCTCCTTCGAGCCCGGTGACACCCTGCTGCTCTACACCGACGGGGTCGTGGAGGCCCGGGACACCCGCGGCCGGTTCTATCCACTGACGGAGCGGATCGCGCGGTGGACCGACGACAGTCCCGAGGCCCTGATCCACCACGTGCGGCGCGACCTGCTCGCCCATGCCGGCGGCAGGCTGGGGGACGACGCCGCGCTGATCGCCCTGCACCGCACCCCCGTCGAACGGCGCCGTCACCACGGCCATGACTCCGTCCGGCACGCCTCGGCGGCCGCCGACCGCCGCTAGCGGCCGCGCACGCTCCGCTTCAGGGCCGTTCCGGACCTGCCGGGCGGCGCCGGGGCATGGGTCCCGCCCCGAGTGGGGCGGGGCGGGACCGCACGCCCGTCCCTGTCGGTCAGCGGACCGGCTTCAGGTCGGTGATCTTCAGGGTCTTCAGGTCGGACAGCACGTCGATGCGGGTGACCTCGGCGTGCGGCCCGTCGCTCCAGGTCAGGGTGACCCGGCTGGTGGCGTGGCCCGCGCCCGAACCGGTGTAGGCGACCTTCCACTTCACCGGCACGTTCTGCGCGAAGAGGATGCCGTCGGCGTGTTCCTTCTTCTCGAAGGCGGCGACCTTCTTCTGGGCGGCCGCGGAGAGGTGGAAGGCCCGCAGCGCCTTGGCGTCGGCGCCGGCTGACTTGTCCCCGGTGGCCCAGACGGCGTCGATGTAGGCGCCGTAGAAGTCGGTCACGTGCTGGGTGACGTTGCGCGGGTCGCCCTGGGCGGAGGACACGGCGGCGGCGCGGGTGGTGTGGCTCGCGGAGGCCCCCGCGAGGGCGGGTGTCACGGCGGCCAGGCTGAGGCCGGCGGCGAGGGCGACGGCGGTGAGCAGGGTCTTCCGGCTGCGGTCGGACATGCTTCTGATTCCCCCGGTTTTCTCCACGGCCGGGGCTGATCCCGGCCGTCGACGGCTTTTAAGACCGCATTTCCGCGAGGGCGGTTCCGCTCATTTCCGGGGAATTCCCGGCACACGGCGGCAGGGAAAAGAGTTGCGTCGCATTCCGGCCCCGGCGGGCTCCGATTCGGCCATTCACGGGTTTCGTTCCGCCATCAGCCGGGCGAGCCGGTCGAGGGCCATGCGGGTGCCCTGTTCGTTGTCCTCGCGGGGGACGCCGTCGGGGACGCCCTCGTGCAGGATCTCCACGTCCGTGCCGCCGCCGGCCGGGGTGAGCGTCGTCGTCATGGTCATGGTGCCGCGCACGGCGTCGTCGCCGGTCTCGAACGCGAGCACCTCGACGACCAGGGCGTCCGGGACGAGCCTCGCGAAGTGGCCGCGGTAGGTGTCGGTGTGCCCGCCGGACTTTCCGGTGCCGCCGGGGTCGTCGTAGGTGAGGGAGACCCGGAAGGCGCCGCCCTCGCGCGCGTCGAACCTGTGGACGTGGGCGGTCATGTTGTCCGGGACCCGCCAGGCCGCGACCGCGTCCGGATCGGTCAGGGCCCGGTAGACGGCGTGCGGGGACGCCTGCACATGGCGGGTGACTCGGGTGGCGTACACGGGGCTCACGGTACCGGCCGGCGGGGCGGCCCGTCCCGCCTGTGGCGGGGACGGGGCCAGGGTCCGGGAGGTGGGTCGGACCCCGGCCCCGGGTCGGTCACGGCTTGCGGGCGACCGCGCCGTACATCGCGATGTCCTCGTCGCGGATGCCCTGCTCGCCGGTGCCGTCGGGGTGCCACTTGTGCACCTGGACGATGCCGGGTTCGGTCAGTTCCAGGCCCGCGAAGAACTCGTGGGCCTCGTCGATCGTGCGCAGCCGCATCGGCATGTTGCGCGCCGCGTACTCGCGGGCGACGCGGCCCACCTCCTCGGGCGCGAACTCGGCGGTGCCGATGGACATCGCCAGGTGACTGCCGGACGGCAGCGGTTCCAGCAGCCGGCGTACGACCCCGACCGCGTCGTCCTCGTCGAGCATGAAGTGGACGATGGCGATGACCGTGAGCGCGACCGGCTGGTCCAGGTCCAGGGTCTCGCGCAGTTCGGGGGCGTCCAGGATGGCCGCCGGATCGCGGAAGTCGGCCTCGAGGTACGCGGTACGGCCCTCGGGCGCGCTGGCCAGCAGGCCCTGGGAGAGGGTGAGGACGATGGGGTCGTTGTCGACGTAGACCACGCGGGACCCGGGGGCCACGGCCTGGGCGATCTCGTGCAGGTTGGGCGAGGTCGGGATGCCGGTGCCGATGTCGAGGAACTGGCGCATCCCCGCCTCCTCGGCGAGCCAGCGCACGGCGCGGTTCATGAAGTCGCGGTTGGCTCGCATGTGCACCGGGAGCGCGGGCCACTCCCGGGACATGGCGTCGCCCGCCTCCTGGTCGGCGGGGTAGTAGTCCTTGCCGCCGAGGATGTAGTCGTAGATGCGGGCGGAGTGGGCGTTCTCGGTGTCGATCCGGTCGGCCGGCCATCCGTTGTCGGGCAACGCCGTGTCTCCCATTCGGGTAGGGGGTGGGGCAACGCGCGGCTGTGGCGGGTCGGTTCACAGGGGGTGGTCGGCGTCGCCCTCCTTCGCACCCGTCAGGAAACGCGACTTCTCGTGCGGTGTGAAGACCGGTGCGGGGCTGCCGGGTTCGGTCGGCCGGCGTACGGCTCGGCGCACGTCACAGCTCCTTGCGGATCAGGCCGAGCAGGGTCTCGGTCTTCCTGGCGGGCGCGGCCTGGGCGCCGAGCCGGTCCAGGGCCTCGCGGTACACCACGACGTCGTCGGTCTTGTCGAGGTAGACGGCCCCGACCAGGCCGTTGAGGTAGACGATGTCGGGCAGTTCGCGGGCCCGGAACCGGAAGAGGTGGTAGCCGCCCGCGCGCATCGCGGGGTGCGGCCCGTTGGCGAACGGCATGAGCTGCAGGGTCACATGGGGCAGCCGGTTGACCTCGATGAGGTGGTCGATCTGCGCGCGCATCACCTCGGGTCCGCCGACCGGCCAGCGCAGCACGGTCTCGTCCATCACCACCCACAGCCGGGGCGGTGCCTCCCGGGCCAGCAGCTCCTGGCGGCGCATGCGCACCGCGACCCGGCGTTCGGTGGCCTCGGCGGACGCGTGCGGATTGCCCGCGCCGAGCAGGGCCCGGGCGTAGTCCTCGGTCTGGAGCAGGCCGTGCACGAACTGGTTCTCGTACGCGCGGACCTGCAACGCGGCCTGTTCCAGGCTGAGATAGGCGGCGAACCAGTCGGGCATGACGTCGCGGTAGGTGTGCCACCAGCCCCGCTTGTTGGCCTCGCGCACGGACTGCAGAAAGGTGTCGATCTCCTGCCGGTCGGTGACGCCGTAGACCTGGAGGAGCTTCTCGGCGTCCGCGAGCCGCAGCCGGGCCACCTTGGCCGCCTCCATGCGGCGGATCGTGGAGTGGCTGACCCCGATGGCGGCGCCCGCCTCCGCGTACCCGAGACCGGCGCGGGTCCGCAACTCCTCCAGCTGCCGGCCGAGGATCATGCGCAGGACGGAGGGGGCGCCGCCCCAGTCGGTCTCGGCGGTCACGCCCCACCCCCTCAGCAGGTATCAGGGTCACCTTTGCACACGATCGGTTGTGCCACGCCACCCGATCACGTTCTGGCGAAAGCAGCATGCACCTGGCCACTTGCAATTTTCAACTTGCCGGTTGCGGGGGGTTGTTGGCAGGTGCCACAGTGGACTCACAGCTCCGGTCGACCGACGGAGCGGGCGGCGTGGCCGGGTCGGGGGAGACCGGGCCGCACCACGGTCTCGTCCGAGGCGGTGTGTCGTCCGCTGCGCGTGCGGCCGGCCGACCCACACGGACACACCCCCCACGCGAGGCCGGACGACCCCACACGCGAGGCCGGACGAAAGGCGCACGGCGATGGCTCCGCCCTCCCTCCCCCGACCCCTTCACCGTCCGCCCGAGGAGTTCGGACCGGACGGATCGCCCGGCGAACAGAATCTGTTGCGGTTACCGGCGGTGCCACCGGCGCAGCGGGCGGAGGAGGACGCCGAACGGCCGCACCTGATCGCGCACGTGGTGGAGGCGCCGCACAGCCCGGCGGACCCGGCCGGCGTCCCGAGACCACCCGGAGGCGAGCGCCTCGGTCGACTCCCTGGGCCCGACGGCCTCGACCTGCTCGCCTCCGGGGCCCCGTCCACCGGTTCCGCCGCCTTCGACCTCCCGGCCCTGCCCACGGCCGTCGGCACCGCCCGCCGTGTGGTACGGGACCTGCTGACGGCCTGGTCCGTGCCGGACGCCGTCCGGGACGACGCCGTCCTGGTCACCTCCGAACTGGTCACCAACGCGCTCGTGCACGCGGCCGGCCGGCGGATCTCCTGCCGGCTGCGCGGCGCGGCGGGCAGAGTGCGCATCGAAGTGGAGGACGAGGAGGCGGGCCCCGCTCTCCCGGTGGTACGCCGGCCGCGACCCGACGACCAGCACGGGCGCGGGCTCTTCCTGGTCGAGGCGCTGAGCCTCGACTGGGGCGTCGTCGTCCTGCCCGGCCGCCCCGCCCGCGTCGTCTGGGCGGAGCTGACGTCCGCCCTCGTCTGACACCCTCACCCACGGACCATCCCCCACCAGTCCGAAGGATTCCCATGAACCGCACCTCCCCCCACCCCGCCCCGGCCGCCGACCCCTCCTGGACCCGCACCCACCCCAAGCCGGACTCCCAGGAACACCCGCGCTGAGGGTGGTTCCGGGCACCGGGGCGCTGTCGCCGGAGCCGGCAGGCGCCAGGTGAGTGCCGGTGGCCGGTGCGGATGCCGGAGGGAATCGGTGTCCGGAACGGCCCGCCGTGCACGACGGGCGGTACGGATCCCCGCTAGATTCACCGCCGGTGCGGGTCGTCCGCACCCGTCGGCGGCTCGCGCCCCGCAGGGGTCGCGCGGCCGTCGGGCGGGCCGTCACGTCGGGGCTTCGGGGGTTGCATGGTCTGGTCGCTCATCCGCCGGGGCCGGACCGTGCCCGGGCTGCCGGCGCCCGGGCGGTGTGCGCCCGGACGGCATGCCCTGGCCACCGAGCGGCTGCTGCTGTTCACACCGCGGACCCGGCTCGACGTGGTGGCGGCGCTCGCCGCGTGCGCCGACACCGAGGCACAACGGTGGCTCGGCACCCGGGCCGACCGGGTGCTGCCCGACTCCCGCACCCGCCGGGCGCTGCTGGAGTGGCGGCCCGCCGGCGACGACGGCCGCCGCGTCCCCCGGATGCTGGCCGAGCCGTTCGCGCCCGGACCCGACGACCCGCTGCTCCTGGTGTGCGTGCGCCGGGCCGACCTCAGCTATGCCGGCGCCCTGGAACTGGAGCACAGGTCGGGCGAGATGGGCGGCTGGCTGGCGCCTGACTGCCGCGGGCAGGGCCTGGGCGCGGAACTCTTCCGTGCCGGTGCGGACCTCGCGCACGCGCACGCCGGGCTGGTCACCGTCCGCGCGGGTGCCGAGCCCGGGAACACCGCGAGCCGGCGGGCCCTGGTCCGCGCGGGCTTCGTCCCGGCGCGGGGTACGGCCCGCCACACGCTGCCCGACGGCCGGGTGGTCGACGCCGTCTGGCACCGGCACGACACCGCGACGGCCGCCCGCTGCCGGGCCGCCCGACGAGCAACCCCTCCCACCCCCCACACACAGCGAGGAGAGCCGACGTGACGGACACCGGTTTCAGCCCGGAGCGGATCGACACCGGCAAACCGCACTCCGCCCGGATGTACGACTGGTTCCTGGACGGCAAGGACCACTACGCCGTCGACGCCGAAGCCGCGAAACGGGTGCTGGAACTGTTCCCCGACGCCAAGGAATCGGCATGGGCGAACCGCGAGTTCATGCACCGGGCCGCCCGCTTCGTCGCCGGCCGGGGTGTCGGCCAGTTCCTGGACATCGGCACCGGCATCCCCACCGAGCCGAACCTGCACCAGATAGTCCAGGCCGTCACCCCGAGCGCCCGCGTGGTGTACGCGGACAACGATCCCATCGTCCTGCGGCACGCCGAAGCGCTGCTCCAGGGCACTCCCGAAGGCCGAACCGCCTATGTGCACGCGGACGTCCGGGAACCGGAGCGGATCGTGGCGTACGCCCGCGAGCACCTGGACCTCAGCCGGCCCGTCGGCCTGTCGCTGATCGCGCTGCTGCCGTTCGTCACCGACGAGCAGGATCCGTACGGCATCGTCCGCACCCTGATGGACCCCCTGCCGTCCGGGAGCCACCTGCTGCTCTCCCATGTCAGCGCCGAGATCGACCCGGACGTGTGGGACCGGATCGCGTCCGTGTACCGCTCCGGGGGCACCGCCGTCCGGGCCCGGACGCACGCCGAGGTGGCACGGTTCTTCGACGGACTGGAGCTGTGCGAGCCGGGTGTCGTACCGGCCACCGGCTGGCGGCCCGAGCCGGGGATGCGGGTGGGTGTGGAGCAGCCGGTGTACGTGGGGGTGGCCCGCAAGCCCTGACCGGCGTGCGTCGTGGGCCGAAGGGGGCCGCCGGCTCAGTCGCCGGCCCGGGCGTGGGCGAGCAACGCCTCGGCGGCGGTGCGTAGTTGCTCCGCCGCCGTGGTGCACGCGGCGGCCTGCTGCTCCAGGGTGGGGCCGCTCCGGTCGGGCGCCGCCGGGCAGGTGGTCAGCGTGGCCGCGGTGGCGAGCAGCCGCCGCGCGTAGCCGTCCATGAGGTCGGCGTCGGCCCTCAGCTGGAGGGCGCGTTCGAGGAGTTCGCCGGCCGGGGCCGCGATCGCTCGGGTGGGCTCGGTCACCATGGGCGACTCCCAACTGTACTGTGCTGTACGGGACTTCAGTGCGGCAGCACGGTGCCGGCGCTGCGATGGGCCATGAGCCGGGGGCAGGTCAGCACGAACAGCGGCCGGGCCACGTCCGCGCCGAGCCGGCGCAGCTGCCCGGCGAAGGGTTCGGCCGCCGCGGTGCCGAGCCGCACCCGGACCCCGGTGCCCGCGTGCAGCCGGGGTCTGCCGTGCGCCCGGACCAGGGTGCGTATCGTGCTCTGGCCCCGGCGGCCGTAGAGGACCCAGTCCGCCTGGGGGCAGCGGACGCCCGGTCCGAGGCGGCCCCGGACGTCGAGCCCGAGCTCCCGCGACCGGACGGCGATGTCCCGGCCCGTCAGATCGGCCTCGGCGCTCATCCGGACCGCGGGCTGGCCCCAGATCTCCAGCGCGACCACCCGGGCCTCCTCGCTCGTGACGGCGAGGGAGAGCACGTACCGTCCGGTGCGGCGCAGGTCGGCGCGGCGCAGCAGATCGGCGGCGGTGTCGTACGGGCGCGGTCGCCACAGGTCGTCGACCAGCAGGGACAGGGCGACCTCGGTGTACGGGCCGATCGTGGTGCAGCGGTGCTCCTGGAGGGAGAGCACCGCCATGGCCCGCCGGCCCGGCCGGCTCGGCGTCATCCGGGGGAGGCCGGGCAGCAGGCTCCGGGCCGCGGCGGCGTCGACGGGGAAGCAGAGGTGGGCGGCGGAGGAGTCGTAGTAGCGCACCGGCACCTCGACCGGGCCGACCGTGGTGGGCACGGCGGTGGTGGGCAGGGTGAGGAAGGGGTGGCCCTCGGGCGGGTGCGCGCGGTCGCCGAGCCGGTAGGCCCGGGTGCGCACGATGGGGCCGCGGTAGGGCGTGAGGGCCTCGTCGATGTCCGCGCGGGCCTCGGGCACGACGGTCCTGAGGTGCTCGATGTACTCGTGGGGCAGGTGGCACAGCGGGAACTCGTGGGCGGGTCCGGGGTAGTCGACCTCGTACCGGTCGGGGTGCGCGGGGGAGGCGGGACCCGCGCCGGGGCCGTCGAGGTCGGGCACGATGTCGTGCCGGTTGGTGACGGTGGCGACCCAGGTGCGCGGGTCGGCCGGCTTCCGGTCGCCGGCCGGTGCGCCGACGGCGACGACATGGGTGACCCGGTGGGTGCGGCAGAACTCCTCGTCCTGGGCGAGGTTCAGCGCGGCGGTCCCGCCCTCGCCGTGCCCGATCAGGGCGAGTTCGGCGCCGCGCGGGATGCCGTAGTCCGCCAGGGCGAGCAGGATCGAGCGGGTGTACGGCGAGTCCGTCCGGGACAGGTTGTGCCCGGCGGCGGCGAGGTCCCGCGGGGAGTCGTGGCGGGGACGGCCGGGCGCCAGGCCGGGCGCCTGGACCACGTAGCGGACGACGCCGTCGGGGCCGCGCACGTTCTGGACGAGGATCCGCCCGCCGTTGGACAGCACCTCGATGTTGCGCAGGAAGCCGAGGAAGGAGCCCTCGGTGGCGATGACCTGCTTCTCCTGATCCGTGAGGTCTACGGGCTCGGCGGCACCCTCGCCCGGGTCCGGGCCCGCGCGGCCGGGGGCGCCGACGCGGCCCCGCGGGTCGGCGCACGGTTCGGGGCCGCCTATGGGCGTCCGTACGCCGGTCCCGGTCGGTCGATCGGCGCCCACCAGTGCGCGGATCGCGAGGAGTTCGGGCATCAGCGGCGCGAGTCCGGACAGGGCGCGCCGGGCTCCCTCGTCCCGGAACAGGGCGCGCAGGGCCCGTACGGCCTCCGGCTCGCGGTCCGCGGTGACCGCGCGGATCAGCC
>NZ_JBSGDB010000087.1:0-23643 GCF_053602155.1 Streptomyces sp. NPDC004561 | reverse complement strand
CTTTCCCGTCGCTCAGGCTGCCTGCGAGATTCTTAAGCTCAGCGGGATCGGCCTGAGTGTCCTCGAAGCACCGGAGCGCGCACAGCCGGGCCGCGTCGGCGCCGATGCACGCCCGCATCTCCAGGGCGTCGCGGGTGAGGTCCTCCACCGAGGGCCCGGCGTCGGCCGCCGCGATGCCCATGGCGAGGTCGAGGCCGGCGGTGTGCCGCCAGTCCAGGACGAGCGTGCGGCCGCCGTGGCTGACCTCGACCAGCCGTGCCTGCTGGAGCCGCTTGACGGCCTCACGGACGGCATGCCGGTTCACACCGAACTCGGCCGCCAGGTCCCGTTCGGCGGTGAGCGCGGCACCGGGCGGCAGTGCGCCGCCGAGGATCCTGTCGCGCAGCAGGGCGAAGAGCTGGTCGGAGACCGCCTCGCGCCGGATGAGTCCCTGATTCATGGCGATCAGGGTGAACGCGGCGGGCCCGCTGGTCAACTGGTTGGACCAGATTTTCTGCGACGCTCCCCGCGCGCCGGCCACCGCCGGCCGGTCGGCCCCGGCTCCCTTTCAGGGGTGAAACCCCTTTCAGGTGAAGGGGTGGGGCTGGTCCCCCGCACACGCAGGACCGCGTACATCCTGCCCGTGCCGAGCCGGCCGGCGTCGCACGGCCCTGTCATCTGCGCCAGAACAGATGGTGCGTCACCCCGCTCCGGCTGGGCACGACGTCGAGGTGGAAGCGGTCGAGCAGTTCGTCGGGGGACGTCCACAGGCGGACGCCGGATCCGAGCTTCACCGGAGAGACGACCACGTGCAGGGTGTCGACCAGGCCGGCGTCGAGGAACTCCCGGATGGTGGTGGCCCCGCCGCCGAGTCGGACGTCCTTGCCCTGTGCGGCCTGCCGTGCCTGTTCGAGGACCGTGGCCGGGTCGCCGTCGACGAAGTGGAACGTGGTGTCGGAGAGGGTGATGGAAGGGCGCCCGTGGTGGGTCATGACGAACACCGGCGTGTGGAACGGAGGCTCGTCGCCCCACCAGCCCTGCCACTCGAGGTCCTGCCAGGGACCGCGCTGGGGGCCGAACTTGTTGCGGCCCATGATCTCCGCGCCGATGTTGCGGGCGAAGTCGCGCGTGAAGTAGTCGTCGAGACCGCGGCTCCCACCGGGGTCGGTGCGCATGGGCCAGCTCGCCGTGGCGCCGGCCCAGGCGAACAGCTCGCCCGGATCGGCGTGGCCGAACGGCCGCTCCATGGTCTGGTGCTCACCGGCGCCGTATCCGTCGCTCGAGACGGTGAAGTTCTGGACCCTCAGCAGCTGGCTCACGTGGTTCCTTTCGTGGTCGTCGACATGTGGACCGCCGGGACCGGGAGAACTCATCGGCGCGGGCCGGGAACGGCTCGGCCGACCGGAGTCCTCCCGGACGCCCGCCGGTTTGGCTGACTTCTCGTCAGGCTACCCATGGCGCACGATTCCCTCCCGGGTCGACGCGACGCTGCCGGAGCCGGCGCCCTTCGTCCACGCCGTGCAGGCGCGGCGGCCCGATGACGGCACGTGGTGCGAGGCGTGGACGGTCAGGGACGTGCTGGTCCACCAGACGGGCAACGCCGAGGAACTGGCCCGGGTTCTGCGGGCGTTCCTCTCGGGAGCGCCGGTGGAGACCCGGGGATTCGAGCGGGAGGCCCCCTACCGGCGGATGTCCGACCCTGAGCTGTGGTCGGCGTTCCTGGATCGCTGTGAACGGCTCACCGAGGTCGCAGCGGCCGCCGCGCGGGACCTGTCCCCGGACACGGAGGTGATGTGGACCGGCCGGTCGGTGAAGGTCCCCTTCTTCGCGGAGCACATGCGTGAGGAGCTGATCCTGCACCGCTGGGACCTGACCGGCGACGACCGGACCGCGGTGCGGGCGCTCACCGAGCCGTGGATGACGGAGCACAGCGTGGTGTCGGTCGGCCGGCCCGCGCCCGCACCTTGCGCTGCCGACGTTCTGGTCCACCCAGTTCGGGCTCAACATCAAGTCGGTGGGCGTGCCCACCTTCTCCGACCACGTGGTCATCGCCCAGGGGTCCCTGGAGGCTCGCCGGCTGGCGATGGTCTACGGCTACCGGGGGCGGGTCACGGCGGCGGTCACCGTCGACATGGCCAAGTCGCTCGACTACTACCAGCACCTGATCGAGACGGCCGCCCCGTTCCCGCCGCCGCCCGGCGCGGCGGACCGTGCGATCGCGGCCGACATCACGATCCCGTCCGAGGTGCCGGATCCGTCGGTGCTGTCCCACGGCCCGACCGTCGCGCTCACCGGGTACCTCCCCGACCGCCGGCTGACGGTGGTGTAGCCCACCGCCCGGCCCACGTCCTGCCCACCACGAGGAGCCGTCATGGACTCCGACACCCTGCTGGCACGGATCACCGACTACGCCAGCCGCCCCGACCCCTACCCGCTGTACGCGGAACTCCGCGAGGCCGGCCCCGTGGTCCCGCAGGCGGACGGCAGCTGTGCGCTCGGCGGATACCACGAGATCGCCGCGCTGCTGCACGATCCCCGGATGAGTGCCGACCCCCGCACCCGTGGCCAGGAGACCCACAAGCCGCCGTTCCTGCGGCTCGACGACCCGGAGCACCACAGGCTGCGCACGCTGGCCATGCGGCCCTTCGGCCCGCCGCACAGCCCCGGCCGCGTCGACGGCATGCGCGGCGAGATCGACCGGATCACCGGCGAACTGATGGAGAACTTCGAGGCGGAACGGCGGATCGACGTCGTCGACGACTTCGCCTATCCGCTGCCCGTCACGGTGATCTGCCGCCTGCTCGGCGTGCCCCGCGAGGACGAACCGCTCTTCAGGGCCTGGTCGGACACCCTGGTCACCGCCGCCGACGTCAGGCCCGACGAGGACGCGACCGACCGGCACAAGGCGGGCGACCAGGCGCGGATCGAGATGGGCGGATACCTGGTGGGGCTCGCCGAACAGCGCCGCGGCCGGGCGGGCGACGACATGCTCTCCGCCTTCGTCAACGAGCCCGACCCGGCGTTGCGGCTCACCCAGGAGGAACTCGCGGAGACCGCCGTGCTGCTCCTCATCGCCGGGCACGAGACCACGGTCAACCTGATCACCAACGGCGTGCTCACCCTGCTGCGCCTGCCCGAGCAACTGGACCGGCTGCGCCGGGAACCCGGCCTGCTGCCGCGCGCGGTGGAGGAACTGCTGCGCTACGAACCACCGGTCCACATGCGCGAGCGCATCCCCCACGCCGACGTCGACGTCGCCGGCACCAGGATCGCCCGTGGCACCTCCGTCTTCCTGGTGCTGGGCTCGGGCAACCGCGACCCGAGGCGGTTCCGCGATCCCGACCTGTTCGACCCGGCCCGCCCGGACAACCAGCACCTGGGCTTCGGCAGCGGTATCCACCTGTGCTACGGCGCGCCCCTGGCCCGTCTGGAGGCCCAGGCCGCGCTCGGCGCGCTGCTCCCCCGCCTCGGCACCGCACGCCTGGTCCAGGACCCGCCCCCCTACCGCCGGAACGCCATGCTGCGAGGGCCCCGCCATCTGACCGTCGAGTGGTGAGGCCGACGCGCGGCGGAGCGGGGTCCGCCGTTCGGGGTGCCCGGGGAAAGCTGCTCAGCGGTCAGGCCGGGGGTGCCTGGACGCCGGGGCGGAACTTGGGGACCCGGACCGTGATCTTCGTACCGGCTCCGACGCCCGTCTCGATGACGAGGCCGTAGTCGTCGCCGTACACCTGGCGCAGCCGGCGGTCCACGTTGCGCAGGCCGATGCCGGTGGCCGGGCCCGCGGTGCCCCGCAGGACCGCGCGCAGGCGGTCGGGGTCCATGCCGATGCCGTTGTCCTCGACGACGACCCGGGCCTCGGTGCCCTCGTCCTCGGCGGTGATGGTGACGCTGCTGCGCTCCACGGACTCCTCCAGCCCGTGCTTGAGGGCGTTCTCCACCAGGGGCTGCAGGCACAGGAAGGGAAGCGTGACGGGCAGCACCTCGGGGGCGATGCGCAGGGTGACCCGCAGGCGGCGGCCGAAGCGGGCGCGGGCGAGTTCCAGGTACTGCTCGATGGAGCGCAACTCCTCCGCGAGGGTGGTGAAGTCGCCGTCGCGGCGGAAGGAGTAGCGGGTGAACTCGGCGAACTCCTGGAGGAGTTCGCGGGCCCGTTCGGGGTCGGTGCGGACGAAGGAGGCGATGCCGGCGAGGGAGTTGTAGACGAAGTGCGGGGAGATCTGCGCGCGCAGGGCCCGGACCTCCGCCTCGTGCGCACTGGAGCGGACCCGGTCGAGGTCGGCGAGCTCCAGCTCCACGGAGAGCCGGCGGGCCGCCTCCTCGGCGGCCCGCACCACGGCGGCGGACTCCGCGCCGGCGAACACCGCGAGCACGCCGGGCCGCCCGCCGTCGGCCGTGAGGGGCACCAGGACGCCCCAGCGGACGGGACAGTCGTCCTCCTCGCACGCGGGCGCGATGGTGCGGGCGCGGGACGGGTGGGCGAGATGCGCGGTCAGCTCGGCGCGGTGGTGGTCGCCGGCGCCGTCCCACGCGAGGACGGACGTCTCGTCGGTGAGGGCCAGGGCCGGGGTGCCGAGCAGGGGGCGCAGCCGGCGGGCCGCCCTGCGGGCCGTGTCCGGGGCCAGTCCGGCGCGCAGCGGCGCCGCGGCGAGCGAGGCGTTGTGCAGCACGTGGAAGGCGGCGCGTACGCCGTCGGCGCCGGCCGTGTGCTCGTGCTGCCGGCGCGCGGCCGCGTGTCCCAGGGCCGCGCCCAGCGCGAACAGCGCGAGCCCGGCCGGCACGAGCGCCGCGGTGGCCAGCACCGTCATGGGCGGCGCGGGTGGCCCGGGAAGGTACGGCCGGCGTGCATGGGGCTCCTCCGTCAGGGGCGGGTGGGGATCGGTTCGGGGAGGTGCAGGCGCGCCATCGTGGCGGCGGTGCCGGGCGGGACGCGGTCCCGGGTGGCGAGGGAGGTCAGCACCATGGCGGCGAATCCCACGGGCACGGACCAGACCGCGGGCCAGGCCAGGAGCGTGTGCGGCCAGCCCGAGCGGGCGGCGCCGGCGATGGTGACCGTCACGGCGGTCAGCGCCGAGCCGCCGCCCAGCAGCAGCCCGGCGACGGCGCCCGGCGGGGTCAGGCCGCGCCACCAGATCCCGAGGACGAGCAGCGGGCAGAACGAGGAGGCGGAGACCGCGAAGGCGAGTCCGACCGCGTCGGCCACCGGCAGGTCGCTGACCACCGCGCCCGCCGCCGCGGGCACCGCGATCGCGGGCAGGGCCGCGAGCCGGAAGTGCCGGATGCCGAGTGCGGGCAGCACGTCCTGGGCGAGGACGCCCGCCACGGACATGGTGAGTCCGCAGGCCGTGGACAGGAACGCCGCGCAGGCGCCGCCGGCGACAAGGGCGCCGAGCAGCTCCCCGGCGACCCCGCCGAGCAGCCGCTGCGGCAGCACGAGCACCGCCGCGTTGGTGTCGCCGGTGAGCAGCAGGTCGGGCGCGTAGAGCCGGCCCAGCATGCCGTACAGGGGCATCAGCAGGTAGAAGGCGCCGAGCAGGCCGAGCACGATGACGGTGGTGCGACGGGCGGCGCGGCCGTCGGGGTTGGTGTAGAACCGGACGACGACGTGCGGCAGCCCCATGGTGCCGAGGAAGGTGGCGAGAATCAGCCCGTAGGTGGCGTACAGGCCGTGCTGTTCTCGGCTCGACGACAGGGGCTGGGCCCAGCTGGAGGGGGCGGTGCGCCCGGGCGGCGGGTCCGGCAGGGGGACGCGGGCGCCGGGCGGGAAGCGCAGGGTCGTGTCCGCGCCGATCCCGTGCCCGCCCTCGCCGAGGGTCAGCGAACCGCCGTGCATGGAACGGCCGTCGACGGTTCCGGACGCGGTGACGCGGACCGGCTCGCGCACGGTGAGGGTGAGCGGCCGGTCGACGCGCACCGCGGCGGCGCGGTGGAGGACGGGCCGTTCGTCCCACGAGGGGGCGGGGGCGTGGTCGGCCCGCCAGGCGATCAGCAGGAACACCACGGGCACCAGCAGAGCGGTGAGTTTCAGCCAGTACTGGAAGGCCTGGACGAAGGTGATGCTGCGCATGCCGCCGGCGGCCACCGCCGCCGTCACCACGGCGGCGACGACCAGCCCGCCGAGCCAGCCGGGCACGCCGGTGAGCAGCCGGAGGGTGAGTCCGGCGCCGCGCAGCTGAGGCAGCAGATAGAGCCACCCGATGCCGACGACCAGTACACCGGCGATGCGGCGGACCGCCCGGGACTCGAGCCGCGCCTCGGCGAAGTCCGGCAGGGTGTAGGCGCCGGAGCGGCGCAGCGGGGCGGCGACGAAGGCCAGCAGGACGAGGAAGCCGGCGGTGTAGCCGATGGGGAACCACAGCATGTCGACGCCCTGGGCGAGGACGAGTCCGGCGACGCCGAGGAAGGAGGCGGCGGACAGGTACTCGCCGCTGACCGCGAAGGCGTTGAGCCGGGGCGCGACGGTGCGGGAGGCGACGTAGAAGTCGGAGGTGGTGCGCGAGACGCGCAGCCCGAGCGCGCCGACGAGGACCGTGGCGAGGACCACGGCCGTCACGCCCGCGATGCCGTACGTCCGGTTCAACGGCTGACTCCGGCGGGTGCTCGGCGCATGGTCAGGAGTGTTCCGCGGGGCCGGGGGCGACCGTGGCGCTCTCGTTGCGCTCGGCGCGGCGGACGTACCAGGCGCCGACGACCGCCAGCGCCGGGTACGGCGCCACGCCCAGGAGAAGCCAGACGGCGAGCGGGACGCGGGTCGTGGTGGCGCCGAGCGGCAGGACGCGGAGGAGTACGGGGAGCAGGCCCAGCGGGGCCACGAGCAGGGCGGTCGCGGTGAGACCGGCACGTAACTGACGGTGCATCAGGATGCGTACCGCGTCGGTGCCTTGGGTGCTCGACTGCGGCATGGGGGCGGGTGCCGTGGGACCGCCGCGGGTGCGCGGCCGTCCGGTGACCACTTCTCTGCGAGGGACGGACTCGGCACCCATCACGCACTCCCGACGCCGCGGTGATCGCCTTGTGTGCGGCGAGTGTACGCAGCGGGCCACCGCGGAGACAGCCGCCCGACGGTATTCGGCACAGGCCCGTCACGCACGGGAGGCCGGCGGGTCTTCGGTCGGCCGGTACCGGCCCCGGGCAGGCCCTGTCCTCTTCCCCGGGAAGGACAGGGCCTCGGGTCGTCGAGGGCGCTGTTACGGCACCCAGAGCCACTTGGTGTGGTTGCCGTCGATCTGGTAGCAGGCCGGGTAGGTGTCCGCGGACCCGTAGTGCCCGATGTACCCCGGGACGGTTCCGAGGGTCGTGGGCCTGTTCGCCCTGGGAATCGTGCTCATCCCCAGGTAGTAGTTCTTGTAGTTCTGGCAGCTCGTCGTGTCGACCTCCTTGGCGAAGTCACCGCGGGGGTACTTGGGGACGGCCAGGCAGATGTTCGTGTCGTGGATGCTCCCGTAGACCTCGTGGACCTGGCCCTGGACGACGCCCCACCACTGGTTGGCGTCCCTCCGGTTGCACTTCGCCATCGTGACGGCGTACGTGTGGCCGGACCTGACGCCCCGCATGCACTTGCCGGTGGCCACGTTCTTGAGCTGGTACGCGGCGCCGGAGGCGGACGCCGGCGTGCTGCCCAGGGCCATCGTGGTCGCCAGGGCGACCCCGGCGACCGCGAGCAGCGCGGTCGTTCTGTTCCTCATAGCGTTCCCCCAGTGTGGTCGTGACGCGAAGCCGGCTTCGCGGTCCCCCGTCGAGCGCGGGAGCGGGTACGAACCTAGGCGCCCCGCGGCGGGGCGCCATCGGCCGCCCGAACGATCCGCCTCCCCCTGCCGGGGGAGGCACCTCCACGGAACCGTGCCGTGGTGGGCCCCCGGCACCGGGTCCCCGTCTACGGGCAGTGCTCGCCGAACTTCACCGCGCCGAGGGTGACCGGCTGCCCGTTCAGCTTCGTGCCGGCGGCGGGCTTCTGGGTGCACACCTGCCAGTTGGACTCGATCAGGGCCAGTCGGCCGGCGCCGGTCGCGTCGTTCACGGTGATCGATGTGCTGGTGTCGAGGGAGGCCCGGGCGGCCTTGACGCTCTTGCCGTGGAAGTCGGGCATCTTCCCGCCGGCGGCGGACGGGACGGCCTGGTCGTGGGCGGGGCAGGTCTCGGACAGCTTGACCGCGCCGAAGTTCAGCTCGGTGTTCGTGCGGACGACGGTGCCGGCCTTGACGTTCTGGGAGCAGACCTTCCAGTCGCGGTCGAGGATCTGCAGGCGGTCACGGCCGAGGGAGTCGTGGCTCTTGAGACTGTGGAAACCCTGCTGCTGGGCGGCGTCCTGCGCCGACTGGAGGCCCATGCCGACGAACTGGGGCACGGTCTTCCTGGTGCTGGTCCCGCTGTCGCCGCCCTTGTCGCCGGTGCCGGCGGTGGCGGTGCCGCCGCTGCCGCCGGTCGTGCCGGTGGCCTGGCAGGCGGTGCCGAGGCCGAGGACGGCGATGACGGCGGTGGTGCAGGCGAGTGTCCTGCGGTTCATGGTCCCCCCATGGTCGCGCTCTGTGGTGAGGGGTGAGCGTACGGCGGCGCACACCCGTGTGGGGGCCGTACGACGGGCCCGTGACCGGATCGGGTGGCGTACGCGGGCGCAGGCGCCCGGTCGGTCGGTCGTGGGTCGGCTCGGGTGATCACGACGAGCTGGGTGGAGCCGTCGGGCGCACCGGCGCGTTCGACCGCCTCAGACCGGACGCCGGGAATGCGCCTGCCGGGCCAGCAGGTCCCGCAGTTCGCGGGCGTTGCGCCGGCTCACGGCGAGGAGGCGGTCGCCGATCCGCACCGTCAGGTTGCCGCCGTCCAGGCGGAGTTCCTCGATGCGGCCGAGGGCGACCAGGCGGCTGCGGTGGATGCGCACGAACCCGCGGGAGCGCCACTGCTCCTCCAGGGCGGACAGCGGAATGCGCACCAGGTGGCTGCCCCGGTGGGTGTGCAGCCGCGCGTAGTCGCCCTGGGCCTCGACGTAGGTGATGTCGGCGATGGGCACGAACCGCGTCACCCCGCCCAGTTCCACGGGGACCTGATCGCCGAAGGCGGGCGCCGGCCCCGCGCCGGTGCCGGTGCGGCGGGGCCCCTGGCCGGCCCGGACCAGTTCGGCGACCCGCCGTACCGCCTCCGCGAAGCGCTCCTCGCGCAGCGGCTTGAGCAGGTAGTCGACGGCCTTGAGGTCGAAGGCCCGGACGGCGAAGTCCTCGTGGGCGGTGACGAAGACGATCAGCGGCGGGGCGGTGAACCCGCCGAGCAGCCGGGCGAGTTCGAGGCCGCTCAGGCCGGGCATGTCGATGTCCAGGAAGACGACGTCGACGGCGTCCGGCCCGTCCGGGCCCGCGTCGGCGGCCCGGCTCAGCCGGCGCAGCGCCTCGGTGGCCGTCCGCGCGGGCACCGCGCCGCCGACCCGTGGGTCCCTCCCCAGCAGGTACAGCAGCTCTTCGAGCGCGGGTTCCTCGTCGTCCACCGCCAGGACCCGCAACGGGGCGTCGGCGCGCAGGTGCACGGTGCACGGCTCCCTTCTCTTTCGGCCCCCTGCATGGTGGCGTGCCCGGCCGCCGCCGTCGAGATCGCGTGCGGCGGTGTGCGGTGCCCGCCGGCCGGTGACGATCCCCGTGTCCGAGGATCGACCAGCCCCGAGGAGGCCCGGTGGGACACCCGAAGCCCGAGGAGTGGGACGCGCACTGTGCGAGCGGCGGGCTGCCGCCCGTGCACCGGTATCCGCCGGCGGACGGCTGAGGGACTCAGTCCGGCAGCACCAGCCGGGCCGTCTCCCCCGGACGTACCAGCACCACGCGGTCCGGCAGCCGGATGTCGATGGGCGAGCCGTCGGAGTCGGGTACCGCGACCTCCAGCAGGCCGAAGCGCAGGCGCAGGCCCACGCCCCAGTTGCCCTGGTAGCGGATCGAGAAGCCGTAGGAGGAGAGTTCGGGGAGCGGGACGGGGTCGAGCCAGAGGGCGCCCTCCCGGGTCTCCAGGCCGGTCAGCCCGCGCTGCACCAGGTCGAGGGTGCCGGCCATCGCGCCCAGGTGGATGCCCTCACCGGTGGTGCCGCCCTGCAGGTCGGCGATGTCGCCGCGCAGTGCCTCCTGGACGAAGGCCCAGGCGTCGGCGCGGCGGGCGCGGGCCAGGACCCAGCCGTGGACCAGGCCGCTGAGGGTGGAGCCGTGGCTGGTGCGGTGCAGGTAGTGGTCAACGGTCGCCGACCAGATCCGCTCGTCGAGGTGGTAGCCCAGCCGGCGGAAGAGCGCCCGGAGTTCGGCGGGTGAGAAGAGGTAGCCGAGCATCAGGACGTCGGCCTGCTTGGACGCCTTGTAGCGGTTCACGGTGTCGCCCTCCGCCTCCAGGATCCGGTCCAGGCGCCGGATGTCGTCGTACCGCTTCCGGTAGGCGTCCCAGTCCAGCTCGGCCAGGTCCCCGTAGCCGTCGAACTGGCTGATCACCCCGTCGTGGAAGGGGACGTGCAGGGTGCGCGAGACCTCCTCCCAGCGGCTGGTCTCGTGCTCGTCCAGGCCGGCGCCCTCGGTGAGTTCGCGGCAGCGCGGCTCGGGCAGGGCGCGCAGCAGCTCCAGGGCGCGGTCGAGCACCCAGGCGGCGGTGACGTTGGTGTACGCGTTGTCGTCCAGGCCGGGTCCGGCCGCGCCGGGGTAGGCGTCGTGGTACTCGTCCGGGCCGACCACGCCGCGGATGCGGTACCGGCCGAGATGGTCGTCGTAGGTGGCCGAGTCCGCCCAGAAGCGGGCGATCTGGAGCAGCATCTCGGCGCCCTCGCCGTCCCGGAAGCCGGTGTCGCCGGTCGCCTCGCAGTACTGCCACACGTTGTACGCCACCGCCGAGCCGACATGGTGCTGGAGACGGGTGTGGTCCGGCAGCCAGCGGCCGGAGCGCGGGTTGAGGTGCAGCTGCTGGGTCTCCTCGCGGCCGTCGCTGCCGCTCTGCCACGGGTACAGCGCACCGCGCCGGCCCAGGCGCTGGGCGGCGTGGCAGGCCGTGTCCAGGCGGCGGTGCCGGTAGCGGAGCAGGGCGCGGGAGACCTCGGGCAGGTGGAGGTTGAGGTAGGGCAGGACGAAGAGTTCGTCCCAGAAGACGTGGCCGCGGTAGGCCTCGCCGTGCAGTCCGCGCGCGGGGACGCCGACGTCGAGGTCGGCGGTGTGCGGGGAGAGGGTCTGCAGCACGTGGAACAGGTGCAGGCGCAGGATGCTGCCGGCCTCGCCGGGTACGTCGAGCGCGGTGCGCCGCCACAGCTGCTCCCAGGCGGTGCGGTGGGTGTCCAGCAGCGCGTCGAAGCCGGGCGCCTCGCCCACCCGGTCGACGGCCGCGCGCAGCGGGTCGCCGATGGCCGGGTCGCGGGAGGTGTGCAGGGCGACGGTCTTGTCGACCGTGGTGGTGCGGCCGGCCGGCAGGGTGAGGCGCAGGTACTGGACGGCCCGCTGGAGTTCGTTCGCGTCGGTCACCGGCGCGGGCGCGGTCAGCCGCTCGGCGAGTCCGATGCTGATGTCGGAGGTGCGGGTACGGCAGTGCAGCCACACGGTGTCCGGTGTCTCGGTGCCGGTGCGGACGTCGGTGAGGTGCCGGCCGGCCAGGTCCAGGTAGCGGGCGACGCCCGAGTTGGTGACGCTCCCGTCGAGCGCGGCCTCCACCTCCAGGTCGACGGTGCCCGCGTCGGCGGTGAACTCCGTGCGCAGCACGGCGAGATGGGGGTCGGCCAGGTGGACGAGCCGCAACTGCCGTACGTGGAGGGTGGTTTCGGCGCCGAGTGCGTAGCGGGTTCGGCGCTCCAGCAGGCCGGGGCCGAGGTCGAGGGTGAGGTGGTGCTCGGTGACGGGTGTGGTGTCCGGGGTGAGCCAGTCCCCTCCGGCGGGCCGGAAGCGCAGCGGCAGCCAGTTGGGCAGGTTGACCATGTCCTCGTTCTCGACCTGGCGTCCGGCGACCTCGGAGACGAGCCGGTTGTAGCAGCCGGCCGCGTAGGTGCCCGGGTAGTGGATCTCGTCCGCGGTGCACTCGGGCAGCGACCCGCGGCTGGCGAAGTAGCCGTTGCCCAGGGTGCACAGGGATTCCCGCAGGCGTTCCTCCTCGGGCCGGTAACCGTCGTACTCCCAGGTCGGTCCGGTCACCGTCACCCCCCGGACAACAGGCCGGTGAGGATCCGGTCCGGGGTCAGGGGCAGCTCGCGGAAGCGGATCCCGGTGGCGTGGTGGACGGCGTTGCCGATGGCGGCGGCGGTGCCGACGATGCCGATCTCGCCGATGCCCTTGCTGCCCATGGGGTTGAGGTGGGTGTCGTCCTCGGGGATCCAGTCGGCCTCGACGGCGGGGACGTCGGCGTGCGCGGGCACGTGGTAGGAGGCGAGGTCGGACTCGGTGAAGTCGCCGAAGGCGGCGTCCATGGTGCTGCCCTCGGTGAGGGCCATGCCCAGGCCCATGGTCATGGCGCCGACGAACTGGGAGCGTGCGGTGCGGGCGTTGATGATCCGCCCGGCGGCGAAGATCCCGAGCAGCCGGCGCACCCGGGTCTCGCCGGTGACGGTGTCGACGGCGACCTCGGCGAAGTGGGCACCGAAGGCGTGCCGGGCGTAGGGGCTGTCGGCGTCGGCCCGTCCCGCGGTGTCGGCGCGGGTGCCGAGGCCCTCGGCGGGCAGCGGTCCGGTGTGCTCGGCGAGCCGGGACGCGAGCTGGGCGCACGCCTCGTGCACGGCCCAGCCCCAGGAGGCGGTGCCCATGGAGCCGCCGGCCAGCCATGCCGGGGGCAGGTCGCTGTGCCCGATCTCGGTGCGGACCCGGTCCAGGGCCACGCCGAGGGCGTCGGCGGCGATCTGGGCGAGGACGGTGCGGGCTCCGGTGCCGATGTCGGTGGCGTTGATGCGGACGACGAAGGTGCCGTCGGTCAGGGCGTGGGCGGTCGCGGTGGCCGGGACCGCCGAGGAGGGGTAGGTGGCGGCGGCGACGCCGGTGCCGAGCAGCCACGGGCCCTCGCTGCGGGCGCGGGGGCGGGGGTCGCGGTCGGCCCAGCCGAAGCGGCGGGCCCCCTCGCGCAGGCACTGCTCGAGGTGCCGGCTGCTGAACGGTTTGCCGGTGCCGGGCTCGCGGACGGGTTCGTTGCGGATGCGCAGCTCCACCGGGTCCGTGCCGAGCGCCTCGGCGAGTTCGTCCACGGCGGACTCCAGGGCGTACATGCCGGGCGCCTCGCCGGGGGCCCGCATCCAGGACGGGCTCGGCACGTCCAGGGGCACCACCCGGTGCACGGTGAGCAGGTTCGGGGTGGCGTACATGACGCGGGCGGGCACGGCGGCCTGCTCGACGAACTCCTTCAGGCGCGAGGTGTGGGTGGTCACCTCGTGCAGCACGGCGGTCAGCCGGCCGTCCCGGTCCGCGCCGAGGCGCAGCCGGTGCAGGGTGGGGGCGCGGTGGCCGACGGTGGTGGGCAGGTACCGGCGGGGGTAGGCGAGGGTGACGGGCCGGCCGGTGTGCCGGGCGGCCATCGTGGCGAGGACGACGTCGGGGCGCGGGGTGCCCTTGGATCCGAAGCCGCCGCCGACGTGCTCGGCGAACACGGTGATTTGATCCTCGGGCAGCTCGAACAGCTGGGCGAGCACGGAGCGGACCGTGGTGCTGCCCTGGCTGGAGGTGTACACGGTGAGCCGGTCCCCGTCCCAGTGGGCGGTGCTCGTGTGCGGCTCCATGGGGTGATTGTGCAGCGGCGGCACCCGGTAGGCGACGTCGACGCGGACGTCGGCGGCGGCGAAGGCGGCCTCCGGGTCGCCGTGCTCGACGCGGCCGGGCAGACCGGCGTTGGCCTCCTCCGGCTCGTAGGCGTTCGGGTGGTCCGCGGTGAGTTCGACGTCGTGGGGTTCCTCGTCGTAGCGGACGCGGACGGCGCGGGCCGCCGCCCGGGCGGCCTCCAGGGTCTCGGCCACGGCGAGGGCGACGCACCAGCCCCGGTGCGGCACATGGGTGTCCTGGAGCACGGCGAGGGTGGCGTCCTCGGGTTCGGCCAGCCGGGGGGCGTCGTCGGGGGTGAGGACGGCGAGTACGCCGGGCATGGCGAGGGCGGCCGAGGTGTCGACGGCGGTGACCCGGCCGCGGGCCACGGCGGCGGGCACGGGCCAGGCGTGGGCGCGGCCCGGCAGCGGGTGCTCGGCGGCGTAGCGGGCGGTGCCGGTGACCTTCTGGCGCCCCTCCCGGCGCTCGGCGGGAGCGCCCAGGGCGGTGCCGGTGCGGGGCATGGGGTCTCCTTCGGTTCCCGGCGGTCAGGTCACGGCGGTTGCCGGGGTGAGCCGGGCGAGGACGTCGAGGGCGAGGTTGCGGGCGAGGGGCACCTTGTAGGCGTTGTCGCGCAGCGGCCGGGCGGCGTCCAGCTCCAGGTCGACGGCGCGTTCGAGGGCGGCCGGGGTGGGGGCCACGCCCAGCAGGGCCTCCTCGGCCCGGTGGGCCCGCCAGGGCCGGTGGGCGAGCCCGCCGAAGGCGAGGCCCACCTGGTCGATCACGCCGTCCGCCAGGCGCAGCACGACGGCCACGGAGGCGAGGGCGAAGGCGTACGACGCCCGGTCCCGGGCCTTGCGGTAGGCGGACGGCAGGCCGGCCGTGGCGGCCGGGAGGGTGACGCCGGTGATGATCTCGCCGGGGAGGATCTCGGTGTCCCACTCGGGGTGCTCTCCGGGCAGCCGGTGGAAGTCCGCGGCGGGCACGGTCCGGGTGCCGTCGATGCCGTACAGCTCGACCCGGGCGTCCAGCGCGGCCAGGGCGACGGCCATGTCGGACGGGTGGGTGGCGATGCAGTGCGCCGAGTGGCCGAGGACCGCGTGGTCGCGGTGGACGCCCTCCAGGGCGCCGCAGCCGCTGCCCGGCTCGCGCTTGTTGCAGGGTTTGCCCACGTCCTGGAAGTAGGGGCAGCGGGTGCGCTGGAGCAGGTTGCCGCCGGTGGTGGCGGCGTTGCGGAGCTGGCCGGAGGCGCCGGCCAGGAGGGCCTGGGAGAGCGCCGGGTAGCGGTCGCGGACGCGGGGGTCGGCGGCGAGGTCGCTGTTGCGGACGGTGGCGCCGACCCGCAGCGCCCCGTCGGGCAGCTCCTCGATCGCGTCCAGCGGCAGGCGGCCGACGTCGACGAGGACGGCGGGGCGTTCCACGCCGAGCTTGATCAGGTCGACCAGGTTGGTGCCGCCGGCCAGGTAGAAGGCGCCGGGGTGGGCGGCGTAGGCCTCCGCGGCCTCCTGGAGGCTGCCGGGCCTGAGGTATCCGAAGCCGTTCACCGGATCACGTCCTCCACGGCCTCGACGATGCGCGGGTAGGCGCCGCAGCGGCACAGGTTGCCGCTCATGCGCTCGCGGATCTCGGGCCGGTCCAGCGGGAACGGCCCGCCGGACGGGGCGGCGGGATCGGTGACGTGGGAGGGATGGCCGGCGGCGGCCTCGGCGAGCATGCCGACGGCGGAGCACAGCTGCCCCGGGGTGCAGTAGCCGCACTGGAAGGCGTCGCGGTCGAGGAAGGCCCGCTGGAGCGGGTGCGGCCCTTCGCCGTCCCCGCCCAGGCCCTCCACGGTGGTGATCTCGCTGCCGTCGAGGGCCACGGCCAGCAGCAGGCAGCTGTTCAGGCGGCGCCCGTCGACCAGCACGGTGCAGGCACCGCACTGGCCGTGGTCGCAGCCCTTCTTGGAGCCGGTGAGATCGAGGTCCTCCCGCAGCAGGTCCAGCAGGACGCGGCGGTGGTCGACGATCAGGGTGTGGGGTTTGCCGTTGACCCGGAGGGTGACCTCGGAGTGCCGGGCCGGCCGGTGTGCGCTGGTCATGGCCTGGATGACCTCCCGGACGCGCGGGGATGCCGTCCAGTCCGCGTATCCAGGCCACAGCGCCTCACACGTCCGCGCGGGCACCCCTTCCGTCAGGGGTACCGGACCAGGTCGGCCACGTTGCTCGTGGCGTTCGAGGGGCCTCCCGTGTCGTTGACGACGTGGCTGATGGTGCCGGTGCCGCCGAGGGAGACGGTCACCATGCTGGTGAAGCGGACGTTCGGGTTGTCCGGCGCCTCGATGGCGTGGGCCGCGGTGACGCCCGGGTCGGCGCTGAAGTAGCAGTAGCTTCCGAGGCCGTACGCCTGGTGGCTGGTGACGGAGTCGGCGACCTTGTAGGCGGCGTAGCCCCGGGTGGAGCCGTTCGTCCAGGCGGCCTGGTTCGGCGGGTCGTAGGGCATCTCGTTCTGGAAGAAGTAGGTGCGGCCGCCGTTGCCGTTCCAGATCACCTGGTACTTCTGGAAGTGCTCGACGAACAGCCCGTACATGGTCACGTCGTCGCCGTTGACCACGAGTCCGGTGTCGGCGGTGTTGCTGGTCCAGCCGACGCCGTCGCCGTGGTCGGCGCGCCAGATCCACATGTGGTCGCCGATGACGTTCCCGCTGTTGACGACGAGGCCGGTGGCCGCCTTGCCGACGCCCGCGCCGCCGATGCGGAAGTACACGTCGTGCAGGGAGGTCGGGTCGGCCGCGTGGGAGGCGGTGGAGCCGGCCGGCCCGACCTCGAGCAGGGTCTTCGAGCTGGTGGCGCCGGCGTCGAAGAGCAGGCCCGCGATCTTGACGCCGTCGACGTCGCCGACGGTCATCGCGGTGATGCCGTTGTCCGGGACGAAGGTGGCGAGGCCGAGGCCGAGGACGACCGTGTCGGGTCGGGTGACCTTCAGGGTCTGGTCCAGGTGGTAGACACCGGGGGTGACCAGCAGGTTCCGCCCGGCCGCCAGGGCCGCGTCGATCTGCGCGGCGGTGGCGCCGGGCTTGACGACGTAGAACCGGCTGAGCGGCAGCGAGGTGCCGGCCGGGTGGCCGTTCGCCCAGCTGGTGCCGCTGGAGTCGGTGCGCGTGGCGGGCACGAACACCTGGTAGGCGCCGGAGCCGTCGACGTACAGGAACGGCTTCTCCCGGGTGACCGGGCTCTGCGCGACGGTGGTGTACGGCGGCTTGGGGAAGCTGGTGGCGGGCACACCCTGGCTGCCGGCGAACACCATGTTCCAGTTGGACCCGGTCCAGCCGCCGAGCTGGGAGTTGCGGGTCATCCACTGCTGCTGGGTGCCGGAGTTCACCTGCCCGTCGATCCTGCTGTCGGCGAGGTAGCCGCCGCTGGACCAGCCGCCGTCGTCCAGGGCGAGGCCGCCGCGCAGATGCATGCGGCGGTACGGCGCCGCCTGGGAGACCGCCCAGCGGTCGTTGCCGTTCGCGGGGTTGACCGAGAGGTTCTCGGCGCCGCGCCAGAAGTTCTGCGTGGCGTTGCCCTGGAACCAGTCGGCCTCCGCGTGCACGGCCCCGTCGACGGAGACCGCGTCCGGGGTGAGGCCGAGGCCGAGGACCTGGGTGTAGAAGCCGACGTTGACGTCCGCGCTGTAGGCGCCGGGCTTGAAGAGGACGGCGTAGCGCTGGGCGCCGAACTGGTTGGTCTCCTGCTGTTTGAAGATCGTGTCCAGCTTGCCCTGGATGGCCGAGGAGGACATCGAGGGGTCGAAGACGACGACGTTCGGGCCGAGGTCCGGATCGGTGGCCGGCTGGGTCACGGGGACCACCTGGAAGCGCTGGGCGGCGGTGCCGTTGCAGGTGTACTGCACGAACCGGACGCTGTCGGCGGTCGACGCGCCGGGGTCGTCCAGGCACTTGCCGCTGCCGCGGTTGACGAAGTGGAAGGCGCCGCCGCCGTCGTCGACGGGCTGCCACTGCTGGTTGGCGCCGCCGCCGTAACTCCACAACTGGACGGGCGCGTTGTCGGCGGTGGACACGTCGGTGACGTCCACCGCCTGGCTGGTGTCGTTGCGGTTGTCGATGTGGACGTAGCCGTTGCCGGCGTCGGTGAAGGTCCACTGCTGGGCGGTGGTGGCGTTGCACGCGTACTGCTGTACGACGGTGCCGTTGGCGGTGGCGGCGGCCTTGGCGTCCAGGCACTTGCCGCTCGCGGCGTTGACGAGGGTCGCGAAGCCGCTGGGCAGGGCGGCTGTGGACGGGGTGGCGGCGCGGGCGGTCGCGGCGGTCGCCGGCGACGTCGGTGCGGCGGTGAGCAGGGCGGCGGCCGCTGCGGCGACCAGTGCGACGGCCGCCGGTCTGCGGCGTGGGTGAGGAAGCACGGGTTCTCCTGGCGGGCGGTGGTCAGCCGGTGTAGGCGGCGAGGACTCGGGTGTAGTCCCAGTCGGACTGGCCGACTCCGGAGCAGCTGTCGGCGGGGCCGCCGGTGCACGGGCGGTCGCGGTTGGCGGACCAGAAGGTGAGCCGGGCGAGGTGGTGCGCCTGCGCGTAGGCGAGGATGGTCCGGAAGTCGTTCACCGTGACCGTCTCGTTGTTGTCGGTGATGCCGTTCATGGACGAGATGCCCATGTCGCGGTAGGCCTGGTCGTCGCTGTAGTGGTACGCGTTCTTGAGCGCGTTCTTCAGGCCCTCGGCCGCCTGGGTGGTGAGGTTGCCCATGTTCTGCCCGGCGCCGCCGAAGTCGAACGGCATGATGGCCCAGGCGTCGACGGTCAGCCCGGAGGACGCGGCCCGGTCGATGAGGCTGGTGTCGGGGCCGGACTGCCCGGTGCCCTGGGTGATGTACACCTTCAGGCCGGGGTTGCCGGCCTTCACGGTCTTGAGGGCGTCGACCGTGCGCTGCTGCACGGTGGGGTTGCTGTAGGCGTCGGCCTCGATGTCGATGTCGATCGCCTTCAGGCCGTAGGCGTTGATGACCTTCTGGTAGGCGCCGGCCAGTTCACCCGCGCTGGAGCAGGAGCTCTCCAGCTTGTTGCCGCTGTAGCCGCCGAACGAGGGGATGACGTCGCCGCCGCCGGCCCGCACGGTGTCGACCGTCTGCTGGTCGACGCCGCCGGTCAGCGGACGGCTGCCGTCCCACTGGGGGTTGCAGTAGCCGTTGCTGAGGACGAAGGCGAGCGTGAACCACTTCACGCCGGTCGCCCGGGTGATGGTGGAGGGGTTCGGCGGGCTGCCCCAGCCGTTGTAGAGGTACGGCGCGACGGCCATCGGCGCGGACGGTGTGCCGCCGCCGGCCGCGGGCGCGTTCCACTTCTGGTTGGCGCCGCCGCCGCAGCTCCAGATCTGGGCGCGGGTGCCGTTGGCGGGGTTGTCGTCGGTGACGTCCAGGCACTTGTTCGCCTGCGGGTTGACGATGTCGTGGGCTGCGGTGACGGTCCACTTCTGGTTGGCGCCGCCCGTGCACGACCACAGTTGCGCCTTGGCGCCGTCGGCGGTCGAATTGCCGGTCACGTCCAGGCACTTGCCGAGCGCGCGGATGGTGCCGTCACCACCGACCGTCCACTGCTGGGCGTTCGTGCCGTTGCAGTCGTAGAGCTGGACGGATGTGCCGTCGGCCGGGTCGGCCCCGGCGACGTCGAGGCACTTGCCGGCCAGGCCGGTGATGGCGCCGGTGGCGGCCTGGGCGGGCGAGGCGGTGAGCAGCCCGGCGGCGAGGGAGAGGACGGCCAGGGAGACGGCCGCGGGGAGAGGTCTGCCCATGAGCGGGGGGCCTTTCATGTGGGGGGTGGCGGCACGCACGTCAACGCCGGTGCGGCAAAATGGAGTTGAGCGTGTCCGCAGGCTTTGTTTAAGGCGTGAAACTAAAGGTACGGACCAGTGCCGGTCAAGAGGTGCGGCAGCAATCCGCGGCACCCGGACCCCACGTCCCGGGTGCCGCGGTGGTTCAGGCCGGCGCCACCTCGCCGTCCCGCTCGGCGAACTGCGTCCGGTACAGCTCGGCGTACCGGCCGTCCGCCGCGAGGAGCTCGTCGTGGGTGCCGCGTTCCGCGATCCGGCCGGCCTCCACCACCAGGATCTGGTCGGCGGCGCGGACGGTGGACAGACGGTGGGCGATCACCACGGCGGTGCGGCCCTCCAGGGCCTCGGCGAGCGCCTCCTGGACGGCCGCCTCGGAGGTGTTGTCCAGATGGGCGGTGGCCTCGTCGAGGATGACCACGCGCTGGCGGGCCAGCAGCAGCCGGGCGATGGTCATGCGCTGGCGCTCGCCGCCGGAGAGCCGGTAGCCGCGCTCGCCGACCACGGTGTCCAGACCGTCCGGCAGGGACCGTACGACGTCGGCGAGCCGGGCGCGGCCGAGGGCGTCCCACAGCTCGTCGTCGGTGGCCTCGGGACGGGCCAGCAGCAGGTTGGCGCGGACGCTGTCGTGGAAGAGGTGGCCGTCCTGGGTGACCATGCCGAGGGTGGCCCGCAGCGAGGCCGCCGTCAGGTCGCGGACGTCGGCCCCGCCGATGCGCACCGCGCCCGCGTCGACGTCGTACAGGCGCGGCAGGAGCTGGGCGATGGTGGACTTGCCGGCGCCGGAGGAGCCGACGAGGGCGACCGTCATGCCGGGTTCGGCGCGGAAGGAGACGCCGTGCAGGACCTCGGTGCCGCCGCGGGTGTCGAGGGCGGCGACCTCCTCCAGGGAGGCGAGGGAGACCTGGTCGGCGGCCGGGTAGGAGAAGCGGACGTCGTCGAACTCGACGGCGACCGGGCCCTCGGGGACCTCGCGGGCGTCCGGCTTCTCCTCGATCAGCGGCCGCAGGTCGAGCACCTCGAAGACCCGCTCGAAGCTGACGAGCGCGCTCATCACCTCGACCCGGGCCCCGGCGAGCGCGGTGAGCGGGGCGTACAGCCGGGTCAGCAGCAGGGCCAGGGAGACGACCGCGCCGGGCTGCAGGGTGCCGTGCAGCGCGAACCAGCCGCCGAGGCCGTAGACGAGGGCCAGCGCCAGCGCGGAGACGAGGGTCAGGGAGGTGATGAACACCGACTGGGCCGTCGCGGTGCGCACCCCGATGTCCCGGACGCGGGCGGCGCGGGCCGCGAACTCCACCGACTCCTCCTCGGGGCGGCCGAACAGCTTGACCAGGGTGGCGCCGGGGGCCGAGAAGCGCTCGGTCATCCGGGTGCCCATGGCCGCGTTCAGCGCCGCGGCCTCCCGCTGCATCCTGGCCATCCGGCCGCCCATCCGGCGGGCCGGCAGCACGAACACCGGCAGCAGCACCAGCGCGAGCAGCGTGATCTGCCAGGACAGGGTGAGCATCACCACGAGGGTGAGCAGCAGGGTGACCAGGTTGCTCACCACGCCCGACAGGGTGTTGGCGAACGCCCGCTGCGCGCCGATCACGTCGTTGTTGAGACGGCTGACCAGCGCGCCCGTACGCGTACGTGTGAAGAACGCGACGGGCATGCGCTGCACATGATCGAACACAGCCGTTCTGAGGTCGAGGATGAGGCCCTCCCCGAGCGTCGCCGACAGGCGGCGGCCGAGGATGCCGAGCCCCGCCTCCGCGAGGGCGACGAGCGCGATGAGCAGGGAGAGGCGGATCACCGTGCCGGAGTCGTGCCCCGACACGATCGCGTCGACGACGCGGCCAGCGAGCACGGGGGTCGCCACGGCGAGCAGTGCGGTCACCACCCCGAGCAGTACGAACCGGACGATGCCCGCGCGGTGCGGGCGGGCGAAGGCGGCGATACGGCGCAGCGTGTCGCGGGCGAAGGGACGGCGTTCCGCCTGCGCGTTCATCACGCTGTGCAGCTGCGTCCATGCGGTGGTCTCCATGCTCATGGGACAGACGGTAGAACCTCAAGCTTCATTGAGGTCAAGGTCCGTGTCTTTTCACCCGCACCGGCCTTCCCCGGCACTAAGGCCCCGATGACCGCACTCTGTAAGCCGCCGTCCGCGACCCGGCCACCCGCCGTTGGGGCGGCGCGGAAAACCTCTCCGGATGTGACTGCCGTCCCGCTTCCCCCGCTCCCCCGGGGACGACTCCCCCGTCGCGTCCCCGTCCGCCAGGCGCTCTGCCTGGCGCCGCTCCTGCTCGTCGCCGTGGCCGCCGTACGCAACCGCGCCCTGCTCGCCGAGGGCTTCGGGCAGCTGCGCACCGCCTCCTGGCCCTGGCTGCTCGCCGCGGCCTGCGCCACCTGCCTTACCTGGGTGGCCGCGGCCGTCACCCGCCAGGGCGCGGTGATCCAGCCGCTGCCGAAGGCGCGGCTGCTGGCCACCCAGTTCGCGGCGGCCTCGGCCAACCACCTGCTGCCCACCGGGCTCGGAGCCGGCGCGGTGAACCTGCGCTTCATGACCGTGTGCGGAGTGCCCCTGGCCCGCTCCTCGGCCGCGCTCGCCCTGTACATGCTGGCCGAGTGCGTGGGCCGGCTCGGGCTGCTGGCCGCCCTGCTGATCGCCTTCCCGGACGCGCTGCGGCTCGGCACCCTGCTGCCGGCCGGTTCGGCGCTCCCGCTGCTGCTGGGCGCGGCCGGCCTGCTGGTGGGCGCGGCGGCCGTGGTGGCGCTCGTACGACGGCTGCGCACGCGCGTCCGCGCGTTCGTGCGGGACGCCCTGGGCGAGGCGCGGTCGGTGCACACCCGGCCGGCCCGCGCCCTGGCCCTCTGGGGCGGCTCGCTGGCCTTCCCGGCGCTCCAGGCGGCCGGGCTCGCCGCGGTCGGCCAGGCGCTGCGGCTGCCGGTGCCGCCCGCCCACATGGCGCTCGCCTACCTCGCGGCGACGGTCGCGGTCGCCCTGGTGCCCACACCGGGCGGGCTCGGCTCCGTCGAGGCGGCGCTGATCGTGGCCCTGGTCGCGGTGGGCGGCCCGGCGGCGGTGGCCACGGCGGTGGTCCTGGCCTACCGGATCATCACCGTGTGGGTGCCCCTGGTTCCGGGGGCGCTGACACTGGGGGCGCTGGTGCGGCTGAAGGTCATCTGAGGCAGAGTGGCCCTCCCAGCCGAGCCAAGGGAGCCCGTCGTGCCGGTCCGCGTGGAGCGCAAGGAGTACGTCACCACCGTCGTCCTGTCCCGCCCCGAGGCGCGCAACGCCGTGGACGGGCCGACGGCCGCCGAACTGGCCGCCGCGTTCCGGGCGTTCGAGGCGGACGACGGCGCGCGGGTGGCGGTGCTGTGGGGTGAGGGCGGGACGTTCTGCGCCGGTGCGGACCTGAAGGCGATCGGCACGGGGCGCGGCAACCGGGTGGCCGAGGACGGCGACGGCCCGATGGGGCCGACCCGGATGCGGCTTTCGAAGCCGGTGATCGCCGCCGTCGCCGGGCACGCGGTCGCGGGCGGACTGGAGCTCGCCCTGTGGTGCGATCTGCGGGTCGCCGAGGAGGACGCGGTGTTCGGGGTGTTCTGCCGCCGTTGGGGGGTGCCGCTGATCGACGGCGGAACGGTACGGCTGCCCCGGCTGATCGGCGCGAGCCGGGCCATGGACCTGATCCTGACCGGCCGTCCGGTGCCGGCCCGCGAGGCGCACGAGATGGGACTCGCCAACCGCGTCGTGCCGACGGGCGCCGCACGCGCCGAGGCGGAGGCGCTGGCCGCGCACATCGCCGGGTTCCCGCAGGCCTGCCTGCGCAGCGACCGCGCGTCGGTCCTCGACCAGGAGGGCCTGGACGGGGACACGGCGATGCTCGGCGAACTCCGCCACGGGATGGGCGTCCTGGCGGAGAGCGCCGACGGCGCCGCCCGCTTCGCCTCGGGCGCGGGACGGCACGGCTCGTTCACGGACGTGTGACCGCACGCGCCCGCCGGGGTCTCCCAGGCGGGCGGCATCGCGACGGTGCCGGGCGAGCTGATGGTGCGCGACTCGACGGCGCCGCCGGCGACGGGCGCACGGGAACGGGCGGGCCGGGGGCGGACGGCCTGACGTGACGTCGGGGTCGGCGAGCAGCGGTTCCAGGGGGCCGGTGCCCACGAGTTCGGACC